>JBIPMZ010000006.1:0-23798 GCA_044376165.1 Cyanobium sp. | reverse complement strand
CGCGGGCCTCGCGGGTGCGGTGCCCCTGGTGGTGGTGGGTCACCACCTCGCCCATGGGCTGGCGGTGGCAGCGGAACACGGCTTGGCGCTGCCGCTGGCGGTGCTGGCCCTCGACGGCCTCGGTTACGGCGACGGGCCGGCGCCGCTGTGGGGAGGCGAACTCCTCCTCCTGGAGGCCGGAGGCCCGCAGCGCCTGGCCTGTCTCCGCCCGTTTCCCCTGCCCGGCGGCGAACGGGCGCTGCGCGAACCGCGCCGCAGCGCCCTGGGCCTGCTGGTGGCGGCGGGCCTGCTCGACCACCCCGGCGCCACCGCCCTGCGGGCCCGCTTCGCCGCGGCGGAGCTGGCGGTGCTCGAGCGGGCGATCGCCAGCCACTGCAATGCCCCTCTCACCTCCAGCGTCGGCCGGTTGTTCGATGCGGTGGCGGCGCTGCTGGGGCTGGTGACGGTGGCCAGCCACGAGGCCCAGGCGGGCCTGGCGCTCCAGGCCGCCGCCGATCGGGCCGAGGCGAGCGGGTGGGCGGAGGCCCCCGGGGCCTATCCGTTGCCCCTCCGCCCCGGCCCGGCGGCGGAAGCCGCGACCCGGCCGCCGCTCCAGCTCGATTGGCACCCCCTGCTGGCGGATCTGCTGGCGGACCTCGCCGCCGCCCGGCCGCCGGAATCGTGCGCCGCCCGCTTCCACAGCGGCTTGGTGGCGGGACTGGCGGCGGCGGTGGAGGCCCTGGTGAAGCCAGGGTTGCCGGTGGCGCTGGCGGGGGGGTGCTTCCAGAACCGGCGCTTGCTGGAGGGGCTGATCACCGCCCTGCGGGCCCGCGGCTGGGTGCCCTTTTGGTCGGAGCGGCTCCCCGCCAACGACGGCGCCCTGGCGGCGGGCCAGGTGCTGGCGGCCCGCTGGCAGGGGGTGGTGCCGGCTTCGCAGCAGAATGCGGACACCAGACCCAAGCCGATGGTTGTCGAACGCCCCGTCTCCGCCGTGATGAGCACCCCCGTGCTCAGCGTGCGCCGGGATTCGCCCCTGCAGGAGGCCGTGCAACTCATGAGCGAGCACCACATCAGCGGTCTGCCGGTGGTGGGGGAGCAGGGCGAGCTGGTGGGAGAGCTCACCGAACAGGACCTCATGGTGCGGGAGAGCGGCTTCGACGCCGGGCCCTACGTGATGCTCCTCGATGCGGTGATCTACCTCCGCAATCCCCTCCAGTGGGACAAACAGGTGCACCAGGTGCTCGGCAACACCGTCGCGGATGTGATGAGCGAACACCCGCACAGCTGCGACGCCAGCACCACCCTCCAGGCGGCCGCCAAGCAGCTGCATGAAAGCCGCGTGCAGCGCCTGTTCGTGCTCGATGGGGAGCGCCGCCCGGTGGGGGTGCTCACCCGGGGAGACGTGGTGCGGGCGCTCGCCGCCGCCGGCTGACGCGCCGCTGCCGCTCCTCCACCCTCCCCCACGGCACCACGCGGCCCTCCGCCACCAGCCACACCCGCTCGTCGGCCTCGCAGGGATGGCCGCCGGTGAGCGCCCCGAAGGAGGGAAGCGTCAGCCGCTCCGCCCCCTCGTCGTAGGCGAAGCAGGGCAGCCGCAACCGCTCGGCCCCCTGCCCCACCACCGCTACCGGGTGGCGATGACCGCTCACATTCAGCAGGCCGGGGCGGCTCTCCGGTTCGTGGCTCAGCCAGAGCGCTCCCAAGGCAAAGGACGGTTCGCAACGCAGCCCCTCGATCCAACTGCCCCGCTCGTGGTTTCCCCCCACCAGCCGCAGCCGGGCCTCGAGCAGTTCCGGCAACGCCGCCAGCTTTTGGCGCAATTCCGCGGTCAGGCCCAGCCGCCCGTGGATCAGATCCCCGAGCACCACCACCTGCGCCGGTCGCCAAAGCGCCGCCAGGCTCAGCAGGGGGTTGAGGGTGTCGGCGTCGCCGTCGCTGGGCAGGGGGATGCCGTGGGCCTGGAACGTCTCCGCCTTGCCCAGGTGCAGATCCGCCACCAGCAGGCTGCGCGCCCCCGGGTGCCACACCGCCCGTTCGGGCAGCAGCCACAGCCGCTCGGAGCCCCACGGGAAGGGGACGGCCCCATCGCTCATGCGCCGCCCACCGCGGCCTGGTAGGCGGGGCGGGCCTGGGTGGCGGCGATCGTCGCCTCGATCCGCGGCCACGGGCTGAGGTCGAGGTCGCGGCAGAACAGCGGGATGTAGGCCAGGTAGGCCTGCACGGCGCAATCCGCCGCCCCCCAGCCCGGATCCCCCCAGGCGCCCGCCAGCAGCGATCCCTCCCCCAGGTGCGCGTCCAAGGTGCTCAGCAGCCGGCTGAGATCCTCGGGCTTGCTGCCCGCCAGGAACAGCGCCGGGCCGAGGGTGGCATTGGCGAACAGGATCCACTGGGCGCTCAAGGCCCGGCGGGCGGCGGCCCCCTCCCCCGCAAATTCCCCGCCGTGCTGCTCCGCCAGGTGCAGCAGGATCGCGCCGCTCTCGAACAGCCGCAGCGGCTGCCCGTCCGCGCCGGTGACGCTTTCATCCACCAAAGCCGGCACCTTGCCGAAGGGGTTGATGGTGGTGAAGGGTTCGCGGCGGTGCTCGCCCGCCGCCATGTCCAGCGGCACGAAGGCACAGGGGATGCCCTTCTCGCCGAGATACCAGCGCACCATCGCGGCCCGGCTGCGGGCGCCGCCGTAGAGGGTGAGGGTCATGGGGCTCGGGGGCGGGGAGATCGCCATCATCGGCGCCCAGAATCCCGGATGTGCGGATTGCCCGACGATCAGGACGGCCCGCTGCTGCCGCGCCTCTCCTGGAGCGCCGGTCCCTACGTGAGGAGGCGATCGTCCGGCATGATTCGCCGCATCGCCCTTCCCTGCGCCCTCGATGACCATCGCCCTGCTGATCGCCCTGGCCGGTTCCCTGGCGTTGATGGCCTGGATCGTCAAGCGTCTGGAGCAAGCCTGAAGCGGAGCGAGCCGATCGCGGGCGTCTGAAGCCCCTCAGCGGGAAGCGGGCCCGGGGGAGCTGTTCCCTCCTGGGCTCGACGGCCCACCGCCCGGCGGCAGGTTTCGGACCCCTTCGAGGCCCGCGACGAGCGCCGCGAGAAAGCCGACGATCATCGTCAGCAGCAACAGCATCCGAAAGGTGCGGAACAGCAGTCCTTGAAACGTTGGGCGCATCAGCCGGGGGATCCCCTCACCGCGGCCCGGTGCGGTCGGGGTCGCCGAGCAGCGCCGCCACTAGCGGGTCGTCCGCCGTCAGGGGGGTGGTGAAGCGCAGACCCATATAGGTGTTGAAGCCGGCGAAACGAACCCAGCGCACCTCGGCCTCCCGGCTTCGACGCCGGTCTGTCCCCGGGATGTGGAACTGCAACAGCACGGGTGTACCCACCTCCAGCAGGAGCCGTCCGCGGCGCGCGATCTTCGCCCCGCAGGGGGAAAAATCCTGGAGGGTGGCGTGGGCCATGGCTCCATCCCCAACCCTGAAGCCAACAGGGGTGATGGTCGGCGGGCGAAAGCGGCAGCGATTCCTGCGGCCGAGGCTTGGGTCGGAGGAAGCGGGATCGCGGGTCGGCCCGGCCGGAGGTCGGCCGGTGGGGGCGGCCGGGCCATGGGGCCTGCCGAAGGATCGGGGCTGGGGAGGCGGCGGTGGCGCGTCCCGGAGTTCGGGGAACATCACCGAAGGCTAGGGAGAATCAAATTGATTGTAGGTCCTTCTTCGCAGAGATTCACCCCCCTCCGTCGTGGGCTTCTGCCCGCAGGGCCTCCGTGCGCAGCCGCTCGAGTCGCTCCAGCACCGACTCATTGCTCATCCGGTTGTTGAGCCGCTCCGCTAGGAGAGGAAAGGCCAGCGGGCCCGGTCGGGGCAGGGCTTCCACCACCCTCTCGCTGCGGCGCAACCGGGCCAGCGCCGCCTCCAGCCGGGGCCGCTCCAGCTGCTCCTCGAGCACCTCCCGTCGCGCCTGGGCCAATAGACGGTTATCCGGCTCATGCCGCAGAAAGACGTCGTAGAGGAGGGCGGCGCTGATCTGCAGCTGCCCCCCGCTTTTCGCCTCCCCTGGATAGCCGTTGTGCACCAGGCCGCTCACCTGGGCTATGGCACGGAAGCGGCGCCGGCAGAGCTCGGACAGGTTGATCGCCTGCTCCAGATCCGCCTCCAACCCCCGGGCGCTGAGCAGCTCATCCCCATGCTGCTCCACCAGCGCTTCGAACGGGTAGCCGCGCGGAGCCAGCAGCTCGAAGCCGTAATCGTTCACCGACACGCTGATCGTGCTGGAGCGATGCCGCGCCAGGCGCCAGGCCCAGAGGAACCCCAACCCCTCATGCACGAAGCGCCCCTCGAAGGGGTAGGCGTAGAGGTGGCTGCCTTCCCGGCTGCGGCACACCTCCACCAAAAACTCCTCCTGCCGCGGCAGGCGGGAGAGGTCGGCCTGGCGCGCCAGCAGGGGTTCCAGGGCCTGCAGCTCGGGGGTATCGAGTTCCCCCTCCCCCGCCAGGGCGCGGGCGCAGCGATCCACCTCCTCCCGCAGGTGACGGCTGAGCAGATCGGAGAGGGCCATCTGGCCACCGGCCCAGGCCGGCACCATCGTGCTCTTGCGGCTTGTCACCTTCACATGGGCGCTCATCTCCCGCAGCCGCAGAAACTCCAGCTGCCGGCCGGCGAAGAAAAACACATCGCCGGGCTTCAGGCGCGAGATGAACGCTTCCTCCACATGGCCGAGTACGGCGCCGCGGGGGAAGCGCACCGTCACGGCGCGGTCGGCGGTGATCGTGCCGATGGCCAGGCGGTGCCTCCGGGCGATGGCCGCCTCCCGCACCACAAAGCGAAACCCCGTGCCATCGGCGGCACCCTCGGGTTCGCGCTCCAGCTTGCGGTAGCGCGGGTAGGCCCCCAGGCAGTCGCCACCGTGCTCCAGAAAGCGCAGACACCAGCTCCAGTCCGCCGCGCTCAACGCCCGATAACTCCAGCAGCTGCGCACCTGCTGCCACTGCGCGGAAGGGTCGAAGCCCGGGCCGCAGGCCAGGCTCACCAGGTGCTGCAGCAGCACATCCAACGGGGCCTCCGGCGGGCTCCGCCGCTCCACCAGGCCGGCTTCGAGCCCCCGGCGCAGGGCGCTCAGCTCCAGCAGCTCCAGGGCGTTGGTGGGGAGGAACAACACCTGGGCCGTGCCGCCCGGCCGGTGGGCGGAGCGGCCGGCTCGCTGCAGCAAACGCGCCACATTCTTGGCGGAGCCGATCTGCACCACCCGCTCGACGGGCTGAAAATCCACCCCCAGATCCAGTGAGGCCGTGCACACCACCCACCGGATCGTGCCCTCCTTCACCCCCGCCTCGATCGCTTCCCGGGTGCTGCGATCGATGGCGCTGTGGTGCAGCGCCAGGGCCCCCTCCATCTCCGGGGCGACATAACGCAGGCATTGCAGCCAGCGCTCCGCCTGGTTGCGGGTGTTGGTGAACAGCAGGGTGGAGATGGCCGGATCCAGTGCCGCCAGCAGGCTTTCGTGCATGTGCAGGCCGAGGTGACCGGCCCACGGGAAGCCATCGATCCTCTCCGGCAGCAGGCTGCGCAGTTGCGTGCGGCGCCGCACCGGAGCCGAGAGGATCGTGGGATCCGGCGCCGTCAGGCCCACCGCCGCCCGCGCGGCTTCCTCCGGATTGCCGATCGTGGCGCTCACGGCCCAGGTGCGCAGGCCGGGCCGCAGCCCCCGCAGCCAGCTGAGACACAGCTCGCTTTGCACGCCGCGCTTGCCGCCGATCAGCTCGTGCCATTCATCGAGCACCACCGTCTCCAGCTGCGCGAAGAGGGTGGGGGCGGCGCGGTTGGCGAGCAGCAGCGAGAGGGATTCCGGGGTGGTGATCAGGATGTGGGGGGGGTTGCGCAGCTGCTTGCCCCGTTCGCTGGCACTGGTGTCGCCATTGCGCAGGCCCACCCGCAGCGGCCAGCCCATCGCCTCGATCGGCGCACGGATCGCGGCGACCAGATCGCGGCTCAGGGCGCGCAGGGGGGTGAGCACCAACAGGCGCAGGCCCGGCTGCGGTCCCCCCGGCTCCGCCAGCAGCCGGGCGATCGGACCCAGCACGGCGGCATAGGTTTTGCCGGCGCCGGTGGCCACCTGGATCAGGCCGCTGCGTCCCTCGAGGTCGGCGCACCAGGCTTGGCGTTGGAAGGGCAGCGGCTTCCAGCCGCGCTGCGCGAACCAGGCTTCGATCGGCTCCAGCGCCGCGGACGGGGCCATGGCGATCATCCCGGTGCCTGCAGCAGCGCCAGCGCCGTCGCCAGGCTGTCGGCCTCGGCGGCCGGCTTGTCGCGCCGCCAGCGGGCGATGCGGGGGAAGCGCACCGCGATGCCGCTCTTGTGGCGGCCGGAGGGTTGCAGCCCCTCAAACGCCAACTCGAACACCAGCAGCGGCGCGACGGCCCGCACCGGTCCGAAGCGCTCGGTGGTGTGCCGGCGGATCCAGCGGTCCAGCTCCGCGATCTCGCCGTCGTTGAGGCCGGAGTAGGCCTTGGCAAAGCTCACCAGCTGCCCCTCGCCATTCCACAAGCCAAAGGTGTAGTCGGTGAAGAGATTCGCCCGCCGGCCGCTGCCGGCCTGGGCGTAGAGCAGCACCGCATCGAGCCGCAGCGGCTCCCGCTTGTGTTTCCACCAGTGCCCGCGGCGCCGCCCCGCCAGGTAGGGGGAGGCGGCGGCCTTGAGCATCAGCCCTTCCGCCCCGGCGGCGCTGGCGCTGGAACGCAGCCTTTCCAGCTCGCTCCAGGCGGTTAGGGGGAGAAGGGGGGAGAGCCGCAGCCGGTGCGGGCTTGGTGCGGCGGCTGGCGGGCCGGGTGCGGGGGGAGGGAGGGGGCTGAGCAGTCCCTCCAGGGCGGCGCGGCGCTCCCGCAGGGGCCGCTCCCGCCACTCCTCCCCGCCGTGCTCCAGCAGGTCGTAGGCCACAAACACACCAGGCGCTTCGGCGAGCAGGGCGCGGCCCGGCGCCTTGCGGCCCAGGCGCCGCTGCAGCGCCGCGAAGGGGGCCGGGCGGTCGTCCCCCTCGCGCCACACCAGCACCTCGCCATCGAGAACGGTGCCCTCCGGCAGGGCGGCGGCAGCGGCGATCACCTCGGGGAAGGCGGCGTTGATCAGCTCCTCCCCGCGGCTCCAGAGGAAGGCGGAGCCGTCGCGGCGAATCAACTGGCCGCGGATGCCATCGAATTTCCACTCCACCAGCCAATCGGCCGCCGCCCCCGGCAGGGGGGCGACGGCCTCGCTCCCGTCCGGGGCGGCCGGCACCTCCAGGGGGGACGCCAGAAAGAAGGGGTAGGGCTGACTCGCCACCCGCTCGCCCGCCTCCGCGGCCGCCACCAGCGCCGCGAACGCCGCAGCGCTGGGCACAAAGCCGCCCATCAGGCGGTGTTGCAGCCGGGCCTCCTCCACCCCATTCAGACGGGCCAGGGCCCGCAGCACCAAGCCCTGTCCCACCCCCACCCGCAATCCGCCGGTGAACAGCTTGTTCGCCACCAGCAGCTCGTCGGGGCTGAGGCCCTGCCAGAGGGCGCGCACCGCCTCGGCCTGCTCCTCCCCCTCCAACCCAGCGGCGGCGGGCAGCAGCACCTCCATCCAGCGGTGCAGAGGCTCCAGGCGGGCACCGCCCGATTCCGCCCTCCCCTCCTCCCCCCCCGCCGCCGACGGCGCGAACTGCTGCCAGAGCAGGGCGATGGTTTCGGCGGAGTCGCCCACCTGGGCGTAGCAGTCGTCGAACAGCCAGGCGGGGAGGGGCGAGCCCGCCAGGCAGATCTCCCGCAGGCGGCGGCCGGTGATCAGCCGCCGGCCCTGGCGGCCCAGCAGCACGTGCAGTGCCCAGGCGGCATCGGCGGGTTCGGCGTCCTGGAAGTAGGCGAGCAGGGCGGCGACGCGGGCGGTGAGGCCGGCGCGGGCATCGAGCTCGCGGTAGAGGGCGGCAAAGCGATGCATCGGGGCAGCCTATGGACGCTGGTCGGGTTCAGCGTTGCGGAGCTCCCTCCTCCTCCGGCCCGGCTTCGCCGACGCCCTCGCCGCGTTCGCGCAAGAACTCCCCCGCCAGCGGTTCGGCAGAGATCCCCTCCACCTCCCGCAGGTAGCGCGCCAGGCCGTCGCTGTTGCCATGGGTTACGTACACCTGCCGGGCGCCGCTCTCCTTGACGCTGCGCAGCAGCCCGGGCCAGTCGGCGTGGTCGCTGAGCACGAAGCCGCGCTCGTAGCCGCGGCGGCGTCGGGCGCCGCGCACGGCCATCCAGCCACTCACAAACGCCGTTTGAGGCCGCTTCAGGCGTTTCATCCAGGGGGAGCGGTGGGCCGAGGGCGGGGCGATCACCAGCCTTCCGTCCAGGGATTCGCCGCGGGGCACGGCGCTGAGGGGCAGGGTGGGGGGCAGCGCCACCCCCGCTTCGCGATAGGGGGCCATCAGCGCCTCCACCGCGCCATGCACCAGGATCTCGCGGCCCTCCGCCCCCAAGGGGCCCGGCTCCCCCACCCCGAGGGCAGCCAGTTCCGCCAGCAGCCGCTGCGCCTTGCCGAAGGCATAGGCAAATAACAACGAAGGCCGCTCTGGCGCCGCCTGCCACCAGGCCAGAATCTCCGCGGCCACCTCCGCGCCGCGGCGCCAACGGTAGATCGGCAAGCCAAAGGTGGCCTCGGTGATCAACACATCGGCGCGCACCGGCTCAAACGGCGCGCAGCTGGGGTCGGCGCAGCGCTTGTAGTCGCCGCTCACCAGCCAGCTTTCGCCACCGGCCTCCAGCCGGATCTGGGCGCTGCCGAGCACATGGCCGGCGCTGTGGAACGACACCCGGGCGTCGCCGAGGCGATGCAGCTGGCCGTACTCCACCGGCAGCAGCCGGATCGAGGCCCCCAGCCGCTGCCGCAGGATGCCCTCGCTGGCGGCCACCGCCCAGTATTCGCCACAACCGGGCCGCGCGTGGTCGGCGTGGGCGTGGGTGATCAGGGCGCGGGGCACCGGTCGCCAGGGGTCGATCCAGGCCCCTGCCGCTTGGCAGTAGAGGCCCTCGGGGGTGAGGGTGAGCAGGCTGTCGGCACTCAGGGGCATGATCTTCAGCTGCTCGCCCTCGACCTGCGGCGCGCGAGCTGCCTCCGGCGGCCTCAGGGGCTCATCGCCAGCATCCGCTCGATCGGCTGCAGCGCCCGGCGACGCATCTCCTCCTCCAGCACGATCTCGGGTGCCATGGAATGCAGGCAGCGCCAGAGCTTCTCCAGGGTGTTGAGGCGCATGTAGGGGCAGGTATTGCAGCTGCAGGAATCGCTGCCCGGCACCTCCAGGAAGGTGCGCTCCGGACGGCGCTGCCGCATCTGGTGGAGGATTCCAGGCTCGGTGAGCACGATGTAGGTGTCGGTTGCGCCCGTGGTGGCCCGCTCCAGCAGGCGGCTGGTGGAGCCGATGAAGTCGGCCAGATCGAGCAGGTGTTGCTGGCATTCCGGGTGGGCGATCACCTCCGCGCCGGGATGCGCCAGCTTGAGCTGGAGCAGCGCCTGCTCGCTGAAGGTTTCGTGCACCAGGCAGCTGCCGGGCCAGAGGGTGAGCTCGCGGCCGCTCTGGCGCGCCACCCAGCGGCCGAGGTTGGCATCGGGGGCAAACAGGATCGGACGGTCGGGCGGGAGCTGTTGCACCAGCGCCACCGCGTTGCTGCTGGTGCAGATCAGATCGCTTTGGGCCTTCACCGCCGCTGAGCAGTTGATGTAGCTCACCGCGTAATGGTCGGGGTGCGCGGCGCGAAAGGCCGCGAAGGCCTCCGCTGGACAGGCGTCCGCCAGGCTGCAGCCCGCCTCCAGGTCGGGGAGCAACACCGTCTTTTTCGGATTCAGAATCTTGGCCGTCTCGGCCATGAAATGCACACCGCAGAACACGATCACCTCCGCCTCGGTGCTCGCGGCCTTGCGGGAGAGTTCGAGCGAATCGCCGATGAAATCCGCGATGTCCTGGATTGGATCTTCCTGGTAGTAGTGGGCCAGGATCACCGCCTGCCTCCGCTCCTTCAGCTCCTGGATCGCGGCGGGCAGGGCAGAGGGCGGCGGAATCTCGCCGTCCGACAGGGAAGGGCTGCGGGCGGAGAGGGACGGGGAGAGCGGTGATTGGGTGAAGACCAACCGTGCCACCGGCGCTGCCGCCGGTCGTGCAGGATGTGGCCACCCTAGGCAGGCCCCGGCATGAACCCGTCGCGGCCCGAGATGCGGATCGCCGTCGCGGGCGATCTCCACGATCAGTGGGACGAGCGGGACAACCGCCTGCTCGAGCGTCTGGCCCCCGATGCCCTTCTCCTGGTGGGGGATCTCAGCGACGGCCGCGCCCGCATCCCCCGCTTGCTCACCACCCTCGACCTCCCCCTCGCCTGCGTGCTCGGCAACCACGACGCGGGCCGGGATCCCAGCGGCCACCGCATGCGGCGGCAGATCGATCTGCTGGGGGACAAGCACTGCGGCTGGGGGCTGCGCCAGCTCGTGCCCCCCGGCCTGGCGGTGGTGGGGGCCCGTCCGGGCACCGCCGGCGGGGGCTTTCATCTCTCCAAGGCCGTGAAGGCCGCCTTCGGGCCGGTGGACCTCCAGGAATCGGCGGCCCGGATCGAGCGCGCCGCCCTCGCCGCCGATCCCAACCTCCCCCTGCTGCTGCTGGCCCATTGCGGCCCCAGCGGATTGGGCAGCGAAGCCCGCGATCCCTGCGGCCGCGATTGGAAGCGACCCGCCTGCGACTGGGGCGACCAGGACCTGGAGCTGGCAATCGAGCGGATCCGCCGCCATCGCGCCGTGCCGCTCGTGGTCTTTGGCCACATGCACCACAGCCTGCGCCGCCACCAGGGGGAACGGCGCAGCCTGGTGCGCGATCGCCACGGCACCCTCCATCTCAATGCCGCTTGCGTCCCCCGCCACGGGGTGGATGGGCTGGGCCGCAGCTTGCGACACCTCAGCTGGATCACCTGGCGCGGGTCGGGCCCCGTGCATCTCGCCCACCGCTGGTACGGCGAACAGGGGGAGCTGCTCTACGAGGAGACCCTCTGGAGCGAGGCTGCGCCCAGCCCCATTCGCGCCGATCCCCATTCCCGCTGATGCTCCTCTACGCCTGCCTCAGCAGCCACGGCTACGGCCATGGCTCCCGCAGCGCTTCGGTGCTCTGCGAGCTGGCGGCCCTTCGGCCCCACTGGCGCTTGGTGCTCTCCACCGGCCTGCCGGAGGGGTTTTTGCAGCTTGCTTTCGGCGCCGTGCCGTTCGAGCGGCGCCCCTGCGTCTGGGATGTGGGGGTGATCCAGGCCCATGCCCTGGCGGTGGATCCGGTGGCCACCCAGGCCGCGCTGGAGAGGCTCGACGCCCAGCTGCCCCAGCAGGTGGAGGCGGAGGCGGAGTGGCTGGCGCGCCAGGGGGAGCCGGTGGCGGTGCTCGGCGATGTGCCCCCCCCGGCGGCCCTGGTGGCGGCACGGCTGGGGGCGCCGCTGATCTGGCTGGCGAGCTTTGGCTGGGATGCGATCTACGCGCCGATGGGCGCCGGGTTTGCGGAGCGCGCCCAGCGCTGCCGGGAGCTCTACAGCTGCGGCGATCTGCTGCTTCATTGCCCCCTCTCCCTGCCGATGCCCTGGGGCATCCCCAGCCAACGGATCGGCATCACCAGCTCTCGACCGCGCCTGGATCTTGAGCCGCTGGCGCGGCGGCTCGACCTGCCGGCCGAGCGGGAGCGCTGCGTGCTGGTGAGCTTTGGTGGGCTGGGCCTGAGCCTGGATCCCGCCCTGACCGCCCGCTGGCCCGACCACGTGTTCATCGGACCCGACCCGGCCCTGGCGGAGGCTGTCAACGGCCGACTCCTGCCCGCCGGGGTGCGCCCCCTCGACCTGATGCCCCTGGCGGCGCGGTTGATCACCAAGCCCGGCTACAGCAGCTTTTGCGAGGCCTTCAGCCAGGGGGTGGGCATCCATCTGGTGGAGCGGCAGGGCTTTGCGGAGGCGCCCGTTCTGCAGGAAGCCCTGCAGGACCATGGCCGGCATCGGTTGCTCAGCGAGGCCCAGCTGCGGCGGGGGGAGTGGGAGCTGGATCAGCCGCTGCGGGAGCCCCGCATCGGGCCGCTGCCGCTGGATGGAGCTGCCGTGGCGGCGGCAACCCTGGCGCGGCTGCTGGGGGAGTGATCAGAAGTTCCGATCATTCAGGCGGAGAAGGTTTGCACTTCTGTTCAACGAAAAGCCAGAAATGCTGCTTCTCACAGTGATTTGAACCGTCCACGTAATTGCTGATACCCATGTGCCAGCTGTGCAATCGGCACAATAATGATCGCATTTCCGCGGCTCGATAGGCACATTAGCTCGAACTTTCATCCCCCTTTTCACGCCACCCAGGTGCTTCGACCGCGTCTTGATCATTTGTCAGGAGTGATGAACTTCACTCCCCCTCAACCCTTCTCAAGCGTCTCAGCAAGCGCCTTCCGCCGATTGCCTTTACGGCTTCCGTCCCTCGCTTTTTCCGTTTTGCCTGCTCTTCAGTCCTCCCAGCTGGCCCTCGCCGGTTTCGCTCTCGCCCTGGCGACCACCACCACGGCCCCGGGCGCCGCCGCTGCCTTCGAGATCCCCTCCTGGAACCTGAAGGTGGGTTCCCCTCCGGCCCCCGCCGGGCAGATGGCCTTCCTTCCCCCCCCCGCTGCCCCCCGCGTGTTCGCCATCACCCCGGAACGGCGGGCTCTGCTCAACACCATTCGCTACGCCGAAGGAACCTGGCGGAATGGGGAGGAGATCGGCTACCGCATCCTCTTCGGCGGCAGCCTGTTCCAGTCCTTCGACCGCCATCCCGATCGGGTGATGTACTCCCCCCGCTATGCCAGTGCTGCCGCGGGTGCCTACCAGTTCATGCCTCCCACCTGGGATCTGGTCTCCCGCTCCATGGGGCTGGTGGGTTTTCATCCCGAAAATCAAGATCAGGGCGCCCTTTTCCTGATCCAACGTCGGGGTGCCCTGCCCCTGGCGGATCGGGGGGAGCTCACCCCCGAGCTGGCGGCCCGCCTCGCGCCTGAATGGGCCTCCTTCCCCACCCTGGCCGGCCGCAGCTACTACGGCCAGCCGGTGAAGCGATTCGATGAGCTGCGCAGCTTCTACGAGCAGAACCTTTTGCAGCTGCGCAACGAGCAGCCCCAGGCCTGGGAGCGCGTCGCGATCCGGGAGGAGGCCCCCGCCTGCAACGACCGCAGCCTCTCCTGTCAGCTCCAAACCGTCCAGGCGGCCAAGGCGAACCCAACCGCCGCGACCCCCACCAATCCTGACCCGTCCCGGCCTGAATCCGCCCTGGCGGACTGAATCCGCGGCCAGCCGACGCCTGGGACAGAATGCTGCCCCCAGTCGCCCCCTGATGATCCCGTCCCCCCCGCTCCGGAACCGGCGACTTCTCCTCCCCTGGCTCACCGGCTGCCTGCTCGCCCTGGCCCTCTGCCTGGCCCCCGGCAGCGTGCCAGCGGCTCTGGCCTTCGACAACCCCGATCTGGTTCCCGACCACCCCACGCCGGTGATCGACCTGGCCCGGGCCCTCACCGATGGCGAGCGTTCGGCCCTGGAAGCGGAACTGCGGGACTTCGAGGCCACCAGTGGCTGGAAGTTGCGGGTGCTCACCCAATACGACCGAACGCCGGGCCTGGCGGTTCGCGACTTTTGGAACCTGGATGAGCGGAGCCTGCTGCTGGTGGCCGACGAACGGGGCGGCAACCTGCTCAACTTCAACGTGGGTGACGCCCTCTTCGCCCTGCTGCCCCGCACCTTTTGGGTGGAGCTGCAAACGCGCTACGGCAACAAGTACTACGTCCAGGATCACGGGGAGGATGGGGCCATCCTCGATTCCCTCCATGCGGTGAAGGGTTGCCTGGTGATCGGCGGCTGCCAGGTGGTGCCGGGCCTTCCCCGCGAGCAGTGGCTTCTCACCCTCTCCACCGCCATCCTCGGCGGGTTGGTGGTGGGCTTCGCCGCCTTCCCGCGCCAGGCCGGCCGCAGCATCGAGTGGACCTGGGTGCTGTTGCTCTCCCCCCTCTGGCTGATCCTCTACGGCGCCCTCGGGCTTGGTCCGATCCTCACCCGCACCAGCGACTGGCTGCCCCTGGCCCGCAACAGCCTGGCCTTCCTCGCGGCCGCCTTCGTCGCCTATTGGATCGCCGGTGTCACGGTGGGGCGGCGCCTGCCCCAGGGTGACGGCGGGGAGGCCTGAGCCACCGTGCCTTCTTCGCCAGCACCCCCCTGGCTGGCCCGCCGGCTGCGCGAAGCCGGCGGATCGGTGCCCTTCCGCGCCTACATGGACTGGGTGCTCCATGATCCCGAGCACGGTGCCTACGGCAGCGGTCGCCTGCGCATCGGACCCAGCGGCGACTTCGTCACCGCCCCCTCCCTCGGGCCCGACTTCGCCGCCCTGCTGGCCCCCCAGTGCGCCCAGTGGCTGGAGGAGCTGGGGGAGGGTCCCCTGGCCCTGCTGGAGGCTGGCCCCGGCGAGGGCAGCCTGGCGGCGGATCTGAGCGCGGCGCTGGCCCGTGGCTGGCCCCAGCTGGCGGCGCGGACCGAGTTGGTGTTGCTAGAGCCGAATGCCGGTCTGGCGGAGCGGCAACGGCAGCGCCTGGCGAACGCCCCCCTCCCCTGCCGCTGGACCACCTTCGCGGCGCTGGCGGCCTCTCCCGTCCGCGGCGTGCTGCTCGCCCATGAGGTGCTCGATGCCCTCGCCGTGGAGCGGATCGTCTCCGCGGGCTCCCACTGGCGGCGCCAGCGGGTGGCGCTCACCGGGGAAGGAGAGCTGGTGCTGCAGGTCGGGGAAGCCCTGGAGCCCGTCCTCCTCCCCGGGCTGGAGCGCCTCGGACTGCTCCCCCCCGGCCCCCAGCGGCCGGCTGGCTGGAGCAGTGAGCTCCACCCCGCCCTGGCCCCCTGGTTGGCGGCGGCGGCGGCGGCTCTTCTCCAAGGGCGCTTGCTCGTGATCGATTACGCCCTGGAGGCCCGCCGCTATTACCATCCCGCCCGCCATGCCGGCACCTTGATGGCCTACCGCAACCAGCAGGCCTGTGCCGATCCCCTGGCGGCACCCGGCACCTGGGACCTCACCGCCCACCTCTGCCTGGAGAGCCTGGAGGCGGCGGCCCGGGACGGGGGGTGGCAGGCGTTGGGGGGCTGCCGCCAAGGCCAGGCCCTGCTGGCCCTGGGCCTGGCCCAACGACTCCATGGGCTGCAGGGGGGCAACCCCGAGGACCTCGCGGAACTGCTGCGGCGGCGGGAGGCGCTGTTGCGCCTCGTGGATCCCCAGGCCCTGGGGGATTTCCACTGGCGGGCCTATCAGCGGGGCGAGACGGAGCCGCTCGTGCCCCTGTTCCTGCGCGAACCGGACGGGGGTTGAGGATCAGCCCAGCAGGGCCAGCGCCGCCCGGACCGTGGCCGGTTCCACATCCGAGCGGATCTCCACCCGACCGATGGCGGTGGGCACCACAAAGCGCACTCGGCCCTCCCGCACTTTCTTGTCCCCCTGCAGGCAGGCGAGCACGGCATCGGGGTCGAGGTCGGGCCAGCGCTGCGGCAGGCCCGCCGCGGCGATCACGGCCCGCTGGCGCTCCTGATCCGCGCGGCTCCAGAGACCCATCAACACCGCGATCTCCCCCACGGCCAGCATGCCGAGCCCCACCGCCTCACCGTGCAGCCAGGTGCCGTAGCCGCAGAGGGTTTCCACCGCATGGCCGAGGGTGTGGCCGTAGTTGAGGATCGCCCGCAGGCCGCCCTCCCGTTCGTCTGCGGCCACCACGCGGGCCTTGGCGGCGGCCGAGCGCTCCAGCAGGCTCTGCAGCAGGGGCGCTCCGACAGCCTGGATCGAGCCCAAGGCCTCTGGGGGCTGGCGCGCGGCCGCCGCTTCAAGATCCGCGAATAGCTCGGCGTCGCCGATCACCCCGTATTTGATCACCTCCGCCATGCCGGCCCGGAACTCCCGCGGCGGCAGGGTGGCGAGGGTGGCGGGGTCGATCACCACCAGCCGCGGCTGGTGGAAGGCGCCGATCAGGTTCTTGCCGCCGGGATGGTTCACCCCGGTTTTGCCCCCGATGGAGGCATCCACCATCGCCAAGAGGGTGGTGGGCACCTGCACCACGGCGATGCCCCGCAGCCAGGTGGCCGCGGCGAAACCGGCCATGTCCCCCACGACCCCACCGCCCAGGGCCAGGATCAGGGAGCCCCGCTCCAGCCGTCGCGCAAAGGCCTCGTCATGGATGCGGGCCACGCTGGCCGGCGTTTTCTGCTCCTCACCCGCCTCCATCACCAGCGAGGAGGACACAAATCCAGCGGCCTCCAGGCTGGCCAGCACCGCCGTGCCGTAATGACCATGGACGACGGGGTTGCTGACCACCAGCACCCTTGTGCCCGGCCGGTATCCGAGGGCTGCGATCCTCTCCCCCAGAGACGCCAGAAGGCCCGAGCCGATGACGATCGGATAGGCCTGCTCCCCGAGCGCCACGGGGATCGTGCGGCAGGGGGTGGGGGTGAGGGTCATCGGCCCGTCTCGGGTCAGCGGCTCACGCTAGATCTCCCCTGTGGATCAGGGCGAGCAACGCCGCGCCGTAGCGCTCCAGCTTCGCTTGGCCAATGCCGCTGACCTGCCCGAGCGAGGCCAGGTCGGTGGGGCGGCGGCCGGCGATCTCGAGCAGGGTCCGATCGTGGAAGACCACATAGGGAGGCACCGCTTGCTCACGAGCCTGCTCGCGGCGCCAGTTTTTCAGCGCCGCCAGGAGGTCGGGATCCACCTCCTCCGGTGTCGGGGCCGCCGGTGCGGGGGCACCGGCAGGGGTGGCGGAGCTCTTTCGCCTCTCCTTGGCCGGGGGCGCCAGCCGCAGGGCCAGGCTCTTTTCCCCGCGCAGCAGGGGTTTGACCAACCCCTCCTCGCCGAAGCGCAGGCCCCCCTTCGCCTCGCTGTCGCTCACCAGGAAGCCCAGGGCGAGCAGCTGGCGGAAGAGGGAGCGCCACTGGCCCCGATCGAGCTCCCGGCCGATGCCGTACACGCTGAGCTGCTGATGGCCGAACTGGCGAATCCGGGCGGTGTCCCCCCCCAGCAACACGTCGATCAGATGGGTGGCCCCGAAGCGTTGGCCGGTGCGATGCACCGCGGAGAGGGCTTTGCGGGCTGGCTCCGTCAGATCCGCGCGACGGTCGGGCTCCAGGCAGAGGTCGCAGTTGCCGCACGGCTGGGCCAGCACCTCGCCGAAATGGCGCAGCAGCACCTGGCGCCGGCAGCCCGGCGCCTCCACAAAGCCGATCAGGGCCTCGAGCTTGCCGCGCTCCACCCGCTTCTGCTCCTCTGAGGCCTGGGAGTCTTCGATGAAGCGGCGCAGTTGGGGCACATCCCCGGGGCCCTGCACCATCCAGGCCACCGCCGCCAGCCCGTCGCGACCGGCCCGGCCGGTTTCCTGGTAGTAGGCCTCCAGGCTCTTGGGCAGATCCACATGGGCGACGAAGCGCACATCCGGCTTGTCGATGCCCATGCCGAAGGCGATCGTGGCCACCACGATCACGCCGCTCTCCTTCCGGAAGCGCTCCAGGGCCAGGCGGCGCGGCTCCGCTTCCAAGCCGGCGTGGTAAGGCACCGCGTCGTACCCCGCCTCCCGCAGTTCCCGGGCGAAGCCGTCCACCCGGCTGCGGGAACGGGCGTAGACGATGCCGGCCTCCCCCTTCCGTTCCGCGAGGAAGCGCAGCAACTGGCTGCGGACGTCGTCCTTGTCCCGCACGAGGTAGCGGATGTTGGGCCGATCAAAGCTGGCCACGAAGCGGCGGCCATCCCGGAGCGCCAGCCGATCGAGAATGTCCTCCTGGGTGCGGGGATCGGCGGTGGCGGTCAGCGCCAGCCGGGGCACCGCCGGAAAGCGCTCCGCCAACACCCCCAGCTGCCGGTATTCCGGACGGAAATCATGCCCCCACTGGGAGACGCAGTGGGCCTCGTCGATGGCGAACAGGCAGAGCGGCACCCCCTCCAGCCGGTCCAGGAAACCCGCCAGCAGCCGCTCCGGGGAGAGGTAGAGCAGATCCAGCTCCCCCCGCCCCAGGGCGCGCTCGATCGCCTGCCCCTCCCGGGGGTCGATCGCCGAATGCAGGGCGCCGGCCCGCACGCCCGCCTGGCGCAGCCCCTCCACCTGGTCCTGCATCAAGGCGATCAGCGGCGAGATCACCACCGCCGTTCCGGGCAGGCAGAGCGCCGGCACCTGGTAACAGAGCGACTTGCCGCCGCCGGTGGGCATCAACACCAGGGCGGACCCGCCCGCCACCACATGGGCGACGATCTCGGCCTGGGGGCCGCGGAAATCGTCGTAACCGAACACCTGCCGCAGCACCTGACGGGGTTCCATGGGGAGAAAAGGGAGACCGGGGCATGACCCCACAATGGATCTATGCCACCATCCGCTTCCCCCCGCACCGCCTGGGCCTTCCTCAGCCCAGCCCTGGTGCTCCTGGCGATTTCGGTTCTGTTGCCGGCCGCGATGGCCCTGCTGATCAGCTTTAGCCGCACCGGCCTGGATGTAAGCGAGCCGCTGCAATTCGTGGGCCTGGCCAACCTGCGCCGCCTGGCGAGCGATCCGATGTTCTTTCGGGTCGCCGGCACCACCACCCTCTACCTTGTCGGCATCGTGCCGCCGATTGTGCTCGGATCCCTGCTGCTCGCGGTGCTCGTGAATCGCCAGCTGCCGGCCATCCATTGGTTCCGCGGCGCCTTCTACACCCCCTACCTGGTGTCCCTGGTGGTGGCGGCGATCGCGTTTCGCTGGCTCTACGCCGAAAACGGTTTGATCAACGGCTGGCTCTCCGCCTGGCTGGGGGAGCGCTTCGCGCCGATCGGCTTTCTCACCGATCCCCGCCTGGCCTTGCCTTCGGTGATGCTGGTCACCCTCTGGAAGGGGTTGGGCTATTTCATGGTGATCTTTCTGGCGGGTCTGCAGGGGATTCCGGTCGAGCTTTACGAAGCCGCCGCCCTCGACGGCAGCGAGGGCTGGCGGCGCCATCTCGACATCACCCTGCCGCTGATGCGTCCGTACGTGAGCCTGGTGGCGGTGATCTCGGCGATTGGCGCCACCAAGGTGTTTGAGGAGGTGTATCTGATGACCCAGGGCGGCCCGGCAGATGCCACCCGCACGCTTGTGTATTACGTCTATGAGCAGGCCTTTTCCGAGCTGGAGATCAGCTACGCCTGCACGGTGGGTCTGGCGCTCTTTTTGCTCGTGTTGCTGCTCAGCGTGCTGCGCTGGTTGGTCGCCGGCGAGCGGGGTTTGGTCTGAGCGGCCGGCGGGGGCTGGCGGAGTGCGAACCTGGAAATTCGAATGCCAGCGTGCCCGTCTTGGAGACGGACTCCGACCCCTCCCAGCCCCTGCGAAGCATTGGCATCGTCGGCGGCGGCCAGCTTGCCTTGATGCTGGCGCAGGCCGCCGCCGACCTCGGCCTGGAGCTGCATGTGCAAACGCCCGATGCGGGGGATCCCGCCGTGCGGTTGGCCACCACCGTCGTGCTCGCCCCCCTGGAGGACGTGCGGGCCACCCGGGAGCTGGCGCAGCGCTGTGGCGCGATCAGTTTCGAGAACGAATGGCTGCCGCTCGATCCGCTCCAGCCCCTGGCGGAGGCGGGCATCCGCTTCCTGCCTGGGCTGCACGCCCTGCAACCCCTGGTGAGCAAACGCGCCCAGCGCCAGCTCCTCAACGACCTCAACCTCCCCTCCCCCCACTGGTGCCCGTTGGAGGCCGCCCTGCCGCCCCCCCCCTTGGCGGGAACCCCCGAGCGGGAGGCGACAGCGGCTTGGGATCCCTCCTCCCCCCATCCCCTGCCCCTGCCGCCGATCCCCCTCCCTCCGGCCGCGTCCACCAGCGCCCCGGCGCCCCGCCTGCCGGAGGGATTCCAGTTCCCCCTGATGGCCAAGGCCAGCCAGGGCGGTTACGACGGCCGGGGGACGCGGCAGCTCGCCAACCTTGATGCCTTGCAGGAGCTGCTCGCGTCCGTGGAGGCCTCCGGCTGGATCCTGGAGGAGAGGGTGCCGTTTGTGCGGGAGCTGGCGCTCACCGCCTGCCGCGATCGGGACGGCAACCTCGCCTGCTTCCCCCTGATGGAGACCCACCAGCACGAGCATGTCTGCGACTGGGTGATCTTCCCAGCGACGGTGGACCATGCCGTGGCCGCCTTCGGGCGCAATGTGGCGGCCTCGCTGCTCACAGCCCTCAACTACGTGGGGGTGCTGACGGTGGAATTCTTTTGGGGGCCGCAGGGGTTGCAGGTGAACGAGGTGGCGCCGCGCACCCACAACTCCGCCCATCTCACGATCGAGGCGTTTCGCCACAGCCAGTTCGAGCAGCAGCTGCGGGTGGTCTCCGGCCTGCCGCTCGGACCGATCGTGCCGCGCTTGGGGGGCGCCTTGATGGTGAATCTGCTGGGCCTGCAGGAGGGGGAGGACGACCATGGCTCCGAACGAAGGGCCCTGGCGAAGCTCCCCGGCGCTCATCTGCACTGGTATGGCAAACGGGGCGGAGGAGTGGGCCGCAAGCTCGGCCATCTCACCCTGGCCCTGGAAGGGGACAGCGCCGAGGAGCGCGAGGGCCAGGCCCGCCGCCGGCTGGCGGAGGTGCGCAGCATCTGGCCCCTGCCGGAGGGCAAATCCAGCCCGGAAAGCCGTTAGGATGCGTTCAGGCTCCTGTGTTGGTGACTGCCTTTCACAGTTTTCTGATCTGACTCCTTTTCGACATGGGGGGTCTTCAGCGACGGCAACGTATACCGGCCTTCCAGCCGGAAACGGCACCCCGCCCCTGACCCCCCTTCTGGTTCCTCCAGGTCGAACACTGGGGCAAGACGGCATGGGGGTCCACCCTTTTGGCACCAAAATCCCTGGCTGCGATGCGGCAGCCCCCGGGTGGTGAGCCTTCAAGCGGTCAGCTCATCGAGATGCTGCTGCAGCTCCTCCCGGCTCCAGGCCGTGACCACAAACACCTCCTGGGCGGAGCCCCCGCGGCGGGCCAGCAGCTTGAAGCCGCCGAGGATCGGAGCCGATATCCGCAGCCGCAGCCCCGGGCTGCGGCCGCGCACGCGGCTGATCACGGCCGGGGTGACGGTGTCGATGCCTTCGGCGGTCGCCAGGGTTCGCAGCAGCGGGATCAGGCCCTCCAGGTAGGTGCTGTGGGTGATGACGACGCGACCCATGTTTCCCCTCTGGCCTCAGGCCCGCTCGAGGGGGGCCATGGTCAACCCTTCGGCGGCGAGAAGCTGGTGGTAGAGCTCGGCCTGCTCCTGGGGACCGCTCCAGACCACCGCGGAACCCTCTCCATCGATGCGGTGGGCCAGATCCCAGGCCCGATCGGGATTCATGGCGGGAATGTGGCGCAGCAGGGCGTCCACCACGTGCTGGAAGGTGTTGACGTCGTCATCCAGGACGATCACCCGGTAGTTGGGGTAGGGGTGGCGCAGCTGCTGCCGATCCTGAACCGGAGCTGGAGTTGTAACGACCATGACGCAGCCGCGGCTGGAGGCGCCCAACCTAGGTAAGATAGCCCCCATTGAACGCTCCACCCCCACCATGCTGATCACCTTTGGCTGGGCTGCCCTCGCGGCCATGTTCAGCTTCTCGATCGCGATGGTTGTCTGGGGCCGCAACGGTGACAACACCCTCGGTTACTGAGTTTCCCCTCTCCGCGAACACGCTCCTCGCGGGTGTCGCTGTTTTTTTGCTCCTGTTCGTCAGCCTCGGCGTCCTCTATCTCTCCAGCGTGGAATGGCGCGACAAACGGCGCCGCGCGGCCCAGGAAGCTCGCGGCCGCTGACGCCCCCTCCCTCCCTCAACCCGGCAGCCTGGGCCGAGGCCTCTGAGCTTCTGGCTCCCCTTCCGCAGGCGGCCGAGGCTTCCGCCTGGCGTTGCCGGCCTCAGGCCGATTCGATCCAGCGGATCGCCACCCTTCACGCCGAGGGGGCTCCCGCTGCCGCCTTCGCCGGTCCAGCCCTGGCCCTGCTGGAGCGCCTAGCCGGGGATCGGGGGGCGGATCGGGAGCTCCAGGGGGCGGCCGATCAACTCCGCGCCGCTCTGGCGGGGGAGACGGTCAGCTTCGTAATCAATCGCAACCTCAACACCAGCAATCACTGCCTGCTGCATTGCGGGTTCTGCGCCTTCCGCCGCGACGCTGGTGCCAGCGGCGCCTACCGCCTCCCCCTCGCCGAGCTGCAGCGCCGAGCGGCTGAGGCCAGGCAGCTCGGCGCCACCGAACTCTGTTTGCAGGCTGCCCTCGATCCGGAAGCGCGGCTGGGGGGCAGTGCCCTCGCTTTTGCGGAGCAGCTGCTGCAGGCATTGCGGGAGGCGGCCCCGGGTCTGCATCTGCATGCCTTCTCGCCCCAGGAGTTGCTTTGGTTTGCCCAAAGCGACGGCATCTCCCTGGATCACGTGCTGGAGCGCCTTCAGGCCGCCGGCCTGGGTTCGGTGCCCGGCACCGCTGCGGAGGTGTTGAGCGAGCGGGTGCGGCGGGTGATCTGTCCGGAGAAGCTTTCGGCTCGGGCCTGGGTGGCGGTCCTCCGCCAGGTGCATGCCCATGGTCTGGCCAGCACCGCCACCTTGATGGCCGGCCATGTGGAGCAACCCGCCGACCGGGTAGCCCATCTGCTCACCCTGCTCGCCCTGCAGCGACGGGCCACCGCCAGGGGAGAGGCGGGATTTTCGGAATTTGTGCTGCTGCCCTTCGTCGGTGCCGCCGCTCCGCCCCCCCTGCGCGCCCGGGTGGGCCGTGATCAACCCGACCGGCTGGACATGCTGCGCCTCACCGCCCAAGCGCGCCTGCTGCTCGGGCCGGCCTTTGTGCATCACCAGCCCAGCTGGGTGAAACTCACCCTGCCCGTGGCGGCAGAGGCGCTCCGCTGGGGCTGCGACGATCTCGGCGGCACCTTGATGGAGGAGCACATCACCACCATGGCCGGCGCCACCGGCGGCACGGCCCAGACCCCGGCAGCCCTGCGGGCAGCGGCCCGCGCCGTGGGCCGTCCGGTGCGCCAGCGCACCACGCTCTACGGTCCTGCCGAACGGGTTTTGGCATGAGTCGGATCTCCCCACCCCTCTGGCGGATCCCCACCCCGCGGCCCCCGCTGCCCCGCACCGCCGCCGCCATCCTCCTGCTGGTGGCCCTGCCCCTCGCCGCTCTGCTGCGCTGGCCCCGGCCTGAAGCCCAGGGGCTGGAGAAACTTCTCAGCGCGGCCACCCTGCTGCAGAGTTTCCCCCCTTCCCCCAACCGCCCGGTCCCCCCCCTCTGGCAGGAACGCCTTCCCGGTCCCCTGGCCACCTCCCTGTGGCGCAGCCAGCGCCGGCCCTGGTGGCAGTTCTGGGGCATTCACTCCGACGTGCCCCCCTACCTGGCGGTCCTGGCCAGCGATTCCCTCGCCCCTGCCGGGGCCCGCCTGCCCCCCAACGCCCTCCGCCTCGACGACCTGGTGGTGCTGGCCCCCGACGCCCTCTCCCTGCGGCTGTTGCAGGACCGCTTGCTTCCCCGCCAGCGTCGCAGCCTCGGTCTGCAGGGGCGTTGCGCGGAGCGGTTGCGACGGGAGCAGGCGGTGTTCTGGGACCCCTCGGCGCTGGCGGTGATCATCGGGCCGCTGGCCCCCTTGCTGCAGGAGTTCCAGGAGGGGTGCCTGGTGCTGGAGATCGATCCCCTGGGATTGCGCTGGCAAGGGGAAGCGGCCTCGGTGGAGGGGCTGTTGCTTCCCGTGCCATCGGGCCGCCCGAATCCCGAGGTGCCGCTGCTCCCGCCGCTCCCGGTGGACCGGCTGCTGGAGATCGAAGGGGATTCACTGGCGCCGCTGCTGCGCGGCCTGCTCTCCCGCCAGCTGATCCGCGATCCCCTCGGCCAGGTGT
>JBIPMZ010000094.1:0-7913 GCA_044376165.1 Cyanobium sp. | reverse complement strand
GCCCGCTGGGAGAAGCGCAACATCGCCGCCGAGGTGCCGGTATGGGAAAGCGACCTCTGCGTGCAGTGCGGCAAATGCGTGCTGGTGTGTCCGCACGCGGTGATCCGCGCCAAGGTGAGCGATCCGGCGGCTCTGGCGGCGGCACCGGCGGGCTTTCGCACCGCCCCGGCCCGCGATCCGGCCTTCGCCGGCCAGACCTTCACGATTCAGGTGGCGGTGGAAGACTGCACCGGCTGTCGCCTCTGCGTGGAGGTGTGCCCGGCGCGGGACCGGGCGGAACCGAAGCGCAAGGCGATCAACATGGCCCCCCAGAGGCCGCTGCGGGAAGCGGGCCGGGCCTGGTGGGACTTCTTTGAGACGCTGCCGGATCCCCCCCGCGAAGACCTTGACCTTCGGCGGATCGGCCAGCAGCAGCTGCAGCGGCCCCTGTTTGAATTCTCCGGCGCCTGCGCCGGCTGCGGCGAAACCCCCTACCTCAAACTCGCCAGCCAGCTGTTCGGCGATCGCCTGCTGGTGGCCAACGCCACGGGATGCTCCTCCATCTACGGCGGCAACCTGCCCACCACCCCCTGGAGCGTCAACGGGGAGGGGAGGGGGCCGGCCTGGAGCAATTCCCTGTTCGAAGACAACGCCGAATTCGGCTATGGCATGCGCGTGGCCCTCGATCAGCAGCGGCAGATGGCGCTGGAGCTGCTGAAGGCCCCGGAGCTGGCGGCGGAGCTGCCCGCAGCGCTGGTGGCGGCGATCGTTGCCGCCGATCAGGCGGAGGAGGCGGGCATCGTGGAGCAGCGGCAGCGGCTGGAGGTGCTGAAGCGCCTGCTCGCCGCCCGGCCGGAGGCGAAGGATCCCACCTCCGCAGCGGCGCGCCTGCTGGAGGTGGCCGATGCGCTGGCGAAGAAGAGCGTCTGGCTGGTGGGCGGCGACGGCTGGGCCTACGACATCGGCTTCGGCGGCCTCGACCATGTGCTCGCCAGCGGCCGGGATGTCAACGCCCTGGTGCTCGACACCGAGGTGTACTCCAACACCGGCGGGCAGATGTCGAAGGCCACGCCGCTGGGGGCGGTGGCGAAGTTTGCCGCCGGCGGCAAGACCACCGCCAAAAAAGACCTGGGCCTGATGATGATGACCTACGGCACGGTGTATGTAGCCAGCGTGGCGATGGGGGCGCGGGATGAACACACCATCCGCGCTTTTCTGGAGGCGGAGAGCTATCCGGGGCCTTCGTTGATCCTGGCCTATTCCCACTGCATCGCGCACGGCATCGACATGGCCAAGGGGATGGAGCACCAGAGGGCGGCGGTGGAAAGCGGCCGCTGGCTGCTCTACCGCTTCGATCCGCGCCGCACCGCCCGCGGCGAGAACCCCCTGCAGCTCGACACGCGCTCGCCCCATCGCTCCCTGGCCGAAGCGATGGAGGGGGAAAACCGCTTCCGCCTGCTCGGCTTCCACGATCCGGAGCGCGCCCGGGCCCTGGCGCGCCAGGCCGAAAGCGAGCGGGACCGGCGCCTGGCGATGTACCGCGCCCTGGCGGCGCCACAGGCCGCCCCGGAGGTCAGCCGATGAGCGCCGTCGATCTCTCCACCACCTGGCTGGGCCTGCCCCTGCGCACGCCCCTGGTGGTGGGCGCCGCCGCCCCCCTCAGCGAGGATCCCGAGGCCCTGCCGCAGCTGGAGGCGGCGGGCGCCGCGGCGGTGGTGTTGCATTCGCTGTTTGAGGAGCAGATCGAGCGGGATCAGCTGGAGTTGTGGCGGGTGTCGATGCAGGGCAGCCACAGCTATGCCGAATCCCTCGACTACTTCCCCGAGGCGTCGTTGTTTCACGTCGGCCACGACCTCTACCTGCGCCACCTGGAGCGGGCCCGCGCCCGGCTTGGCATCCCGGTGATCGCCAGCCTCAACGGCGCCCGCCCCGGCAGCTGGGTGAAGGTGGCGCGGCGGTTGGAGGAGGCCGGCGCCAGCGCGATCGAGCTCAACATCTACAGCGTGCCAACCGACCCCGCGTTGAGCAGCGCGGCGATCGAAGCGCGGGTGGAGGAGATCGTGCGGGAGGTGCGCGTCGAGGTGAGCGTGCCGCTGGCGGTGAAGCTGGGGCCTTTTTATACAAACCTGGCGGCCCTGGCGAAGCGGCTGGCGGAAGCCGGCGCCGACGGGCTGGTGCTCTTCAACCGCTTCTACCAGCCCGACATCGACATCGAGTCGCTGACCCTGCGGCCCAACCTGCTGCTCTCCACCCCCCACGACCTGCGCCTACCCCTGCGCTGGATCGCCCTACTCCGCGGCCGCACCCCCCTCGACCTGGCGGGCAGCGGCGGCGTGCATCGCGGCACCGATGGGGTGCGGCTGCTGATGGCCGGTGCCAACTGCGTGCAGGTGGTGGGGGCCCTGCTGCGCCACGGTCCGGGGCGGCTGGCGGGGCTGGAGCAGGAGCTGGTGCAATGGCTCACGGAGCACGAGTATGCGTCGGTGGCGGAGCTGATCGGCTGCATGAGCCAGGAGCGTTCCCCAAACCCGGAGGAGTACGAACGCGCCCAGTACCTGCGGGCGATCCAAACCTTCCCCGCCGCCGAGGCGCCGTTGGCGCCGGGGCCATGGTGACGGCGGCCCCGGCGGGTGCAGCGGCGGAGGTGGCGGCCTCGGCCGCCGCGCTGGCGGCGATCACCACCCGCCCCTGGACCCTGATGGAGGTGTGCGGCGGCCAAACCCACGCGATCGTGCGCTGGGGGTTGGACCAGTTGCTGCCCGCCGGGGTGCGGCTGCTCCATGGGCCCGGCTGCCCGGTCTGCGTCACCCCCGCCGCCACCCTCGACGCCGCCCTGCAGCTGGCGCGGCGGCCGGAGGTGATCCTGGCCTCCTACGGCGACATGCTGCGGGTGCCCGGCAGCCGCCCCGGCGACGACCTGCTGGGGGTGCGGGCGGCCGGCGGCGAGGTGCGGCTGCTCACGGCGCCGCTCCAGGCGATCGAGCTGGCCCGCGCCGAGCCAGGGCGAGAGGTGGTGTTCCTGGCGGTGGGGTTTGAAACCACCGCGCCCGCCACCGCCCTGCTCGTCCGCCAGGCGCGGGCCCTGGGCCTGGCCAACCTGTCGATCCTCTGCGCCCACGTGCGGGTGGCACCGGCGATGGCGGCGATCCTCACCGACCATCACCCCGCCCCGGCGCCCGGAGATCGGGTCCAGGGCTTCCTGGCGGCCGGGCATGTGGCGGCGGTGATGGGCACCGCAGAGCTGGAGGCCCTGGCGCAGCGGCACCGGGTGCCGGTGGTGGTGACGGGCTTTGAACCCGCCGACCTGCTGCGCGGTCTGCTGGCCTGCGTGCGCCGGCTGGAGAGCGGCCGCCCCGGCCTGGAGAACGCCTACGGCCGGGTGGTGCGCACCGCGGGCAACCCGGCGGCTCGGGCGCTGCTGGCGGAGGTGTTCACGGTGGTGGACCGGCCGTGGCGCGGCTTCGGGGTGATCGGCGGCGGCGGGCTGGCCCTGGCGAGCGCCTATGCCGACCTCGACGCCCAGCGGCGCTTCGGGCTCCACCCGGACGCGGCGGGCGAGGGCTTGGCCGCCAGCCCCTGCATCGCCGGGCGGATCCTGCAGGGCCGCGCCACCCCCGACCAGTGCCCCGCCTTCGGCCGCGCCTGCACCCCCGAACATCCCCTGGGGGCGCCGATGGTTTCCAGTGAGGGGGCCTGCGCGGCCTGGTTTCGCTACCGCCCCACCGGCCCCGCCGGCCCCGCCTCCGCTGTGGTCGGATGAGCGAGCGCATCCGGTTGGCCCACGGGGGCGGCGGCACCTGGATGCAGCAGCTGATCGACGCGGAGCTGCGGCCTCTCTACGACGATCCCGCCCTGGTGTGGCATGACGCCGCTCGCCTCGATCTCCCCCACGGCCGGCTGGCCTTCAGCACCGACGGCTACGTGGTGCAGCCCCTGGAGTTCCCCGGCGGCGACATCGGCTCGCTGGCCGTCACCGGCACCGCCAACGACCTGGCGATGGCGGGCGCCCGACCGCGGTACCTCAGCATCGGCCTGATCCTGGAGGAGGGGCTCGAGCTGGCGGTGCTGCGGCGGGTGGTGGCCTCGATGGCCGCCGCGGCGCGGCAGCAGCGGCTTTCGATCGTGACCGGCGACACCAAGGTGGTGGAGCGGGGCAAGGGGGATGGGATTTTTGTGCACAGCACAGGGCTGGGCCTGGTGGAGGCGCCGGAGCCGATCGACCCGACGCGCATCCAGCCCGGCGATGCGGTGCTGGTGAGCGGCGATTTGGGCCGTCATGGCCTCACCATCCTCGCCGCACGCCACGGCCTGGCTCTGCAACCGCCCCTGGCGAGCGACTGCGCCCCCCTCTGGCCGCTGGTGGAAAGCCTGCTGGCGGAGGGGGTGGAGCTGCACTGCCTGCGGGATCTCACCCGCGGCGGCCTGGCCAGCGCCCTGCACGAACTCGCCACCGCCCGGGCGGTGGAGCTGCACCTGGAGGAGGAGGCGATCCCGGTGGCGCCGGCGGTGGCGGCCGGCTGCGCCCTGCTCGGTTTCGATCCGCTGCACCTGGCCAACGAAGGGCGCCTGGTGGCCGTGGTGGCGGCGCACGACCGGGAACGGGCCGAGGCGCTGCTCCGCCCCGGCGGCGGCGCTTGGATCGGCAACGTGCGGGAGGGGCCCGCTCGGGTGCTGCTGCACACCCCCTTCGGCAGCGAGCGGCTGCTGCTCCCCCCCAGCGGCGAACTGCTGCCCCGCATCTGCTGAGTTCACAGGGGAAGATGAGGGAGTCGACGCCAACACGGTTCCATGGGCAGTCCTCACCATCGTTCCCGCGGCTTTGGCCCTGCCACCGATCGAAGCTTCTGGGAGATCGGCCTGGTGGATCTGCCCGCGACGGTGCCCGGGGAGGACGGCATCCCCTTCCAGCCCCTGGTGGCCGTCGTGATGGACGCCTCTGGCGCCGTGCGGGCCATGGCGCCCGGCCATCCGGATCGCCCCGTGGAGGCTCTGGAGAAGGCCATCCTCCAGGCCCGGGAGTTTCCCTGTGCCCCTTGTGAGCCGGGCGAGCCGCGGCGGGTGGTGGTGGACAGTGACCGGCTGCTGCTCCTGGTGCCGCGGTTGCTGCCTGAAGCGCTGGTGATCACAGGGCCAACACCCCGCTTGGCGAAAGCAAGCCAGAGCCTGCGGGAGCACGCCAGGGCGGGCAGCAACCAGCCGGGCCAGAAGGTCCAGATCCCCACCTATCTCACCAACGATGTGGTCCCTGAGGTGGCGCGGGGATTCTTCGAGGCGGCGGCCGCGCTCTACGAGCGACAACCCTGGCGGCGCATCCCCAGCGATGGCCATCTGTTCCGGGTGACCTGCCTGCCGCTGGGGGTTCGTGGCTGGATCGGCTGCGTGATTGGCCAGCGGGGGGAGAGCTATGGGGTGATCCTCTTTGATTCCCTCGAGGATTACGAGCGCTATCTGGAGGTGGCGGAACGGGTGGAGGCAGGCGAGGAGAAGGCGATGGAGAATTCTCCGAGCTATCGAGCGATCAACTTCGAGCCGAAAAGCGCCATGCCCAAGGAGCTGCTCCGGGAGATCGACCACTACCACTGGCCCGTAGCCGCTGCCGATGCCTTCCCCACCGTGATGTTGGTGAAGCAAGATCTGGAATTGCTCCCGCCCCGGCAGAAGGATTTTTTCCAGTTTGAGCTCGTCGCCCGCGCCCTCTGCGAATGGCTGGATGTCGAACCCGAGCCAGCCAGCCTGTGGCAGCAAGCCACTCCGCCCAGCCGCCGCCGCTTCCGCGTGCCGGTGGGCCGCATGAAACTGCCGGTGTTGATCGGTGTCGCCCAAGCCCATGGGAAACCCAAAGCCAGCCGCGAGCAGCCTGTGAACTCTGCCGTCGACAGCGCACCCCTGCCGCACCCTTCCGCCAAACCGCCGCCGAAGGTGCCCGCTGCCCTGCGGGAGCGGGTGGACAGCCTGATGGACCGCATCGATCCCTTTTGTGCCCGCCACCTCACCAGCGAGTACCGGGAGTTGATCTTCGCCGCCGTGGCGGCCCTGGCCCGCAAGCGTCCGTCGCCGCTGTTGACCGGCCGGGAAACCTCCTGGTGCGCGGGGGTGGTGCATGCGATCGGCGTCGCCAACTTTCTTTTCGATCCCTCCCAGACCCCCCACTGCAGCCCAAACACGGTGTACGACTTCTTCGGGGTGTCCGCGAGCACCGGGCAAAACCACTCCAGAAAGGTGCGGCAAATGCTCGACATCGGCCCCTTCGCCCCCAACTGGACCCTGCCCCATTTACTGGAGGAATCCGCGATGCCCTGGATGCTGGAGGTGAATGGCGTCCTCCTGGATGTGCGCACCCTGCCGTTGGAGATTCAACAACAAGCCTTCGCGAAGGGGTTCATCCCTTACGTGCCGGCCTTGCGGAATCGAGCCCGCGAGGTTTAGGAGCCGATGGGATGACAATAGCGACGAATATACCAACGCACAGTATGCGCAAGGCCGCTTTCCAAGGTATGGCGGGGTTGCCAGCCAAGCTCCTCGCTGATTCTTGTGGGATCGATGGCATAGCGGCGGTCGTGACCCAGGCGGTCCGCCACTGGGGTGATGAGCCGGTGGTGGGGCGCACCGGCTGGGAGCAGCGCATCCAGCTGGGAGCAAATAGCCGTTACCACCTGCTGGTTGGAGCGCTCGCCGTGGCCGCCCACGCAGTAACTCCTGCCCGTCTGCCCCCGGGTAGCCGCCAGGAGTAGGGCATCCACGTGATCCTCCACATAGAGCCAGTCCCGCACATTCAGCCCGTCGCCATAAAGAGGGATCGCCTCGCCAGCCGCGGCCTTTAGAATCACCACGGGGATCAGTTTTTCAGGGAATTGCCAGGGGCCGTAGTTGTTGCTGCAGTTCGTGAGGACCACCGGCAAGCCGTAGGTGTGATGCCAGGCGTTGACGAGATGATCGCTGGCCGCCTTGCTGGCGGAGTAAGGACTGCGGGGATCATATGGCGTGCTCTCGCGAAAGCGCCCCGTCTCCCCCAGCGATCCGAACACCTCATCGGTGCTGATGTGATGAAAGCGAAACCGCTGCCGACGCTCCGCCGGAAGCTCTTGCCAGTGAGCTCTGACGGCCTGCAGGAGATGGAAGGTTCCGATTACATTGCTGTGCAGAAAAGCCTCCGGGCCCTGAATGGAGCGATCCACATGGCTTTCCGCCGCGAGATGGAAAACCAGATCCGGATCGGCCTGGCGCACAGCCGCTGCGGTTGCCTGCGCGTCGGTGAGATCTACCTTCAACAGCTGATGGCGTGCGCCGTCGGATCCTTCAGCACTGGCGCCCAGCTCCGCGAGCACAGCGTCAATGCTGGTGAGATCACTCGCATAGCCCATCTTGTCGAGATTGAACACTCGGGCGCTACTCTCTTGCAGCAGACGCCGCACCAGGGCGGAGCCGATGAAGCCAGCGCCACCGGTCACCAGGATGCGCTGGCGGCCCTCCAGCAAGCCCTCCACATCCAGAGCCTCCGCGGCGGAAGCGGTGGCGGGAGCCACGGTGGAAGCGGGGAGTGCAGTCATCGTGGCGGCAGCCAAATCGGAGGAGGGAAGAAGGATCGAGGGGGGGAAGCAGGATCGGGGGGGAGCCAAACGGGCGGCGGGGCTGGGGGCTCGGCTCAAAGGCCCGGAATGCGCGCCATCACCTCCGCCAGCGCAAGGCGCCAGTGAACCGGCTCCAGACCCAGGGCCGATCGGGTGGCGCGGCAGTCAAGCAGGGAGTAGGAGGGGCGCCGTGCCGGGGTGGGATAGTCGCAGGTGGCGATCGGTTTCACGTTTGCCGCCCGCTCCAGCAGCCCCTGCGCAGCCCCGATCTCGCCGATCGCCAGCGCGAAGTCGTACCAGCTGGCGGCGCCGGCATCGCTCCAGTGGTGCAGCCCCCTCGCGCCGCCTTGGATGACCGACCAGCAG
>JBIPMZ010000093.1:0-7979 GCA_044376165.1 Cyanobium sp. | reverse complement strand
GCGGATCGGCATGGGGGGCGCAGGGGAGGCTGGGGACAGGTTGACGGATCGCCCCCCCGTGCGGTGAGAATGTGGGGGTCGGCTTCGGCCGCAGACCAGGCGCTTGTAGCTCAGCGGATTAGAGCATCTGACTACGGATCAGAGGGTCGGGAGTTCGAATCTCTCCAGGCGCGTCTTCAAGTTCATCTCGTTCCTTTCAGGCGCCGTCTCGTGTCCCGCCTTTACCCCTGGGTGTGGGCGGCCCGGCTTCGCGTTCCCGGTTTGTGCGCACCGAGACGTTTGCGCCTGCCCCCCTCGGGTGGCCCGCTCTGGTTGCCTACCATCAGCGCAAGCACCAGTGATCTCCAGATCCATGGCGGATTCCATCGACACCCCCCTCGCCAGCGGGGATCCCGCCATCGCTGCCCTGATCGCCCGAGAGTTGGAGCGGCAGCAGACCCACCTCGAGCTGATCGCCAGCGAGAACTTCGCCTCCCGGGCGGTGATGGAGGCCCAGGGCTCTGTGCTCACCAACAAATACGCCGAGGGCCTGCCCCACAAGCGCTACTACGGCGGCTGCGAGCACGTGGACGCCATCGAGGAGCTGGCGATCGGGCGGGCCCGCGAGTTGTTTGGCGCCGCCTGGGCCAATGTGCAGCCCCACAGCGGCGCCCAGGCCAATTTCGCCGTCTTCCTGGCGCTGCTCCAGCCCGGCGACACGATCCTCGGCATGGACCTCAGCCATGGAGGCCATCTCACCCACGGCTCGCCGGTGAATGTGTCGGGCAGGTGGTTCCGGGCCGTCCACTACGGCGTCGACCCCGAAACCCAGCAGCTCGATTTCGCCGCGATCCGGGAGCTGGCCCTGCAGCACCGGCCGAAGCTGATCGTCTGCGGCTACTCCGCCTACCCCCGCACCATCGACTTCGCCGCCTTCCGCGCCATCGCTGACGAGGTGGGGGCCTACCTGCTGGCCGATATCGCCCACATCGCCGGGCTGGTGGCGGCGGGGCTCCACCCCTCCCCCCTGCCCCACTGCCATGTGGTCACCACCACCACCCACAAAACCCTGCGCGGCCCCCGCGGCGGCCTGATCCTCGCCAACGACGCCGAATTCGGGCGGCAGTTTGACAAGGCCGTCTTCCCCGGCAGCCAGGGCGGTCCCCTGGAGCATGTGGTGGCGGCCAAGGCGGTGGCCTTCGGGGAAGCCCTGCAACCCTCCTTCCGCCGCTACGCCGAGCAGGTGATCGCCAACGCCCGGGCCCTGGCGGGCCGCATCCGGGAGCGGGGCATCGAGGTGGTGAGCGGCGGCACCGACAACCATCTGGTGCTGCTCGATCTGCGTTCGATCGGCATGACCGGCAAGGTGGCCGACCTGCTGGTGAGCGATGTCCACATCACCGCCAACAAAAACACGGTGCCGTTCGATCCCGAATCCCCCTTCGTGACCAGCGGCCTGCGGCTCGGCACCGCCGCCTGCACCACCCGCGGCTTCGACGAGGCGGCCTTCTGCGAGGTGGCCGAGGTGATCGCCGACCGTCTCCTCCATCCCGAGGACGGGGAGATCGAACAGCGCTGCCGCGACCGGGTGGCCGCCCTCTGCAAGCGTTTTCCCCTCTACCAGGGGGAGCGTGCTCTCCAGCACGCCTGACCCTCACCGTCGCCGTGACGCTTGCCGACAGCCCCACCCCGGCTGCCCTCCTCACCTTCGCCAGCGCGGCGCTCCTGACGGCCCTGATCGTGCCTTTGGTGCGGGGGTTCGGCCTCCGCTGGGGACTGGTGGATCGTCCCGATCCCCGCAAGCAGCACACGCGGCCCATGGTTCGCCTGGGGGGCGTCGGCATCGTGCTGGGCTTCAGCCTCTCGCTGCTGCTCACCTGGCAGCTCTCCGGCTTCGCCCAGCTGGAGGCCGACAAGGACCAGCTGATCTGGACCACCCTGGCGGGATCTCTCTGCTATTTCGTGATCGGTCTGGCGGATGACCTCACCGCCCTGCCCCCCCTCCCCCGCCTGCTGGGCCAGGTGCTGGTGGCCATGGCGGTCTGGAACCAGGGCGTTCAGATCGGCACAATCGAGCTGCCCTTCGCCCTGTTTGGCGCGGATTCGATCCTGCGGCTGCCGCAAACCCTCAGCCTGCTGGCCACGGTGATCTGGCTGGTGGGCATCACCAACGCCATCAACTGGCTCGACGGCCTCGATGGGCTGGCCGCGGGGGTGAGTGGCATCGCCGCCGTGGGGCTGCTGTCGGTGAGCTTCAGCCTGCACCAGCCCGCAGCCGGCCTGCTGGCCGCCGCTTTGGCCGGCGCCTGCCTGGGCTTCCTGCGCCACAACTTCAACCCGGCCCGCATCTTCATGGGGGACGGCGGCTCCTACTTCCTGGGCTTTGCCCTGGCGGCGATCAGCATCGTGGGCCCGGCCAAGGGGCTCACCAGCGTCAGCTTGCTCCTGCCCCTGCTGATCCTCTCCCTGCCCCTGGCGGACATGTCGGCGGTGATCATGGGGCGCCTCAGCGAAGGCCGCTCCCCCTTCTATCCCGACCGACGCCATCTGCACCACCGCCTGCTGCGCGCCGGTCTCAGCCACCGCCGCACCGTGCTCCTGATCTACGCCTTCACCCAATGGCTGGCGGCTCTGGCGCTGGTGGTGGCCAACGCGGAGATGCGCTTTCTCTGGCTGGGGATGGCCACCGCCGTGCTCGTGGCCGTAGTGGTGCTCTGCCGTCGCCAGATGCAGCAGGACGCCTTGGTGGCACAGTCCGGCCCGCCCCGTCCATGAGCTCCCCTCCGGCCATCGGCAGCGGTCCGGTCGAGATCCTGTGCGTCGGCACCGAGCTGCTGCTCGGCAACATCGTCAATGGCAACGCCCGCTGGCTGGCGGAGCGCCTGGCCGCCCTCGGACTGCCCCATCACCGTCAGGGGGTGGTGGGGGACAACCGGGATCGGCTGATCCGGGCGGTGCGGGAGGCCACCGGCCGCGCCCGGGTGCTGGTGACCACCGGCGGGCTGGGCCCCACCCCCGACGACCTGACCACCGAGGCGATCGCCGCAGCCTTCGACGCCGACCTGGTGGAGCACCCGGGCGTCTGGGGCGACATCGCGGCGAAGCTGCGGGAACGGGGTCGCGAGCCGGAGCCCACCCTGCGCCGCCAGGCCCTGCTCCCCCGCGGCGCCACGCTGCTCCCCAACCCCACCGGCACCGCGCCGGGAATGATCTGGACCCCGGTGGAAGGCTTCACCGTCCTCACCTTCCCGGGGGTGCCCAGCGAACTGCACGCCATGTGGGAGGCGACCGCGGAGCCCTGGTTGCGGCAGTCGGGGTTGGCCCGAGGGGTGTTCGCCAGCCGCATGCTGCGCTTCTGGGGCATCTCCGAGTCAGCCCTGGCGCTGCGGGTGGCCGATTTGCTTGCCCTGGAGAATCCCACGCTGGCCCCCTACGCCGGCGCCGGCGAGGTGCGGCTGCGGATCACAGCCCGCGCCGACGACCCGGCCGCCGCCGCGGCCCTGCTCGATCCCCTCGAGGCCGAGCTGCGCGCCCGCACCGGCTCCCTCTGCTTCAGCACAGGCGACGACAGCCTCGCCGCGGTGGTGCTGGCCCGCCTGCGGCAGCGGGGCGAAACCCTGGCTGTGGCTGAATCCTGCAGTGGCGGGGGCCTGGGGGCGGCGCTCACGGCGGTGAGCGGGGCTTCCGATGTCTTCCTGGGCGGGGTAATCGCCTACGCCAACAGGATCAAAACGGCCTTGCTGGATGTGTCGCCGCCGCTGCTGGAGCGCCACGGGGCGGTGAGTGATCCGGTGGCGATCGCCATGGCCGAGGGGGTGCGACGCCGTTGCGGCAGCACCTGGGCCCTCGCCATCACCGGCATCGCCGGACCCGGTGGTGGCACCCCGGACAAACCTGTGGGGCTGGTGCACCTGGCCGTGGCCGGGCCGAACGGCAGCCACAGTGCAGCGATGCGCTTCGGCCCCAGCCGCGGCAGGGCCTGGATCCAGGCCCTGAGCGTGGGGGAGGCCCTCAATCGGCTGCGGCTGGAGCTGGAGGGCCCGGCCGGGCCCGATCGGGAACCAGGCGTTCCCAACGCTTGAAGGCAAGGCTTTGCCGAAGGGGAGGCTGGCGGCCGCTCCTTACCCTGGCTGGCCTTGCCCTGTTCTCCCCGCGCCCCCGGGCTGCGGCCCCCGCCATGCCGACCCCTGCCCACCTGGTGGTGCTCGATGGCCACACCACCAACCCCGGAGATCTCTCCTGGGAACCGCTGCAACGCCTCGGAACCCTCACCGTCCACCCCCGCACCCCGCCGGAGCGGGTGGCGGAGCGGATCGCCGCCGCCGATCTGGTGATCACCAACAAGACCCGCCTCGGCGCCGCGGAGCTGGCGGCGGCGCCGGCCCTGCGCGGCATCTGCATGCTCTCCACCGGCACCGACGCCGTCGACGGCGCCGCCGCCGCCGCCCGCGCCATCCCCCTCTGCAACGTGCCCGATTACGGCACCGCTTCGGTGGCCCAGGCCGTGTTCGCCCTGCTGCTGGAGCTCACCAACCGCACCGGCCATCACAGCGACCTGGTGCGTCGGGGCGTCTGGAGCGCCGGCCCCGATTTCTGTTTCTGGGAGGGCGGCCCTCTCACCGAGCTCTCCGGCCTCACCCTCGGCGTGGTGGGCCTGGGGCGCATCGGGCTGGCGGTGGCAGCGATCGCCCGGAGCTTCGGGATGGAGGTGCTCGCCCACCGCCGCGGCTCGGCCGGCGACGACGCCGTGCCGGTGGTGCCGCTGGCGGAGCTGCTGGAGCGCTCGGACGTGGTGAGCCTCCACTGCCCGCTCACCCCCGAGACCCGCGACCTGATCGACGCGGAGCGGATCGCGGGGATGAAGCCCGGCGCCCTGCTGATCAACACGGGCCGCGGCCCGCTGGTGGTGGAGGCCGCGCTGGCCGCTGCGCTGCACAGCGGCCGGCTGGGGGGCGCCGGGCTCGATGTGCTCAGCCTCGAACCTCCGGATCCCGCCAACCCCCTGCTGAGCGCCCCCAACTGCGTGATCACGCCCCACATCGCCTGGGCCACCCGCGCCGCCCGCCAGCGGCTGCTGGCCGCCGTGGCCGCCAATGCCGCCGCGATCCTGGCCGGCTCCCCCCGCCATGTGGTGAACGGGAGGGAGCGGTGAGCGGCATCACCGGCCCGGGGGCCGCATTGATCACGATTGCTGTGCCATCGGCTTTTCCCGGACCAGGGAGCGCTTTTCCCCACCTGGGCTGGCGTTTTCCACAGATTGGATCCGCCGCCCGAGCGCTCCGCCCTTCGAGGAAGCCAGAGGGCTGGGGAAAGCCGTCTTCCCCTTGACGGCGGCAGCGACATCGCCCCCGAACGGCCTCCATCGCCAGGAGCGGACCCCTCCGCGGCCTTCATCACTGGATTCTCGCTTTGAGACGCACGGGAGGCGCCCGGGGGAGGGGGCTTTGACGGCCGGCCGGCTGCCGTGGGGTGATGGAGGGGTCCCCGCCCGCCCCACGCCGATGAGCCAGATTCCCGACCTTGCCCCCGCTTGCGTGAGCGTCGAAAATCAGATGCCTGAGGAGCTGTTCCAGGCGATGCGGGAGTTCATCCGACTCCACCCCCAGTGGGACCAGTACCGCCTGATGCAGGCGGCCCTGGCCGGCTTCCTGTTCCAGCACGGCTGCAACGACAGGGTCGTCGCCCGGCACTACCTCGACGGCCTGTTCCAACGGGGTGCGGCACCCGTACCGCCGCGCTGACGGAATCCCACCCCGCCACCCGGGTCCTGCGGCGTAGGGTGGCCGTTGCGCACCTACGGGTACTCCGTGAGTTCCGGCACCCTCTACGACAAGGTCTGGGATCTGCACCGGGTCGCCGAGCTTCCCGGCGGCGCTAGCCAGCTGTTCATCGGTCTGCACCTGATCCACGAGGTCACCAGCCCCCAAGCCTTCGCCGCCCTGCGGGAGCTGGGCCTGGGGGTGCGCCATCCCGAGCGCACCGTCGCCACCGTCGATCACATCGTGCCCACCACCTCCCAGGCGCGACCGTTCGCCGATCCCCTGGCGGAGGAGATGCTGGCCACCCTGGAGGCCAACTGCGCGGAGTTCGCCATCCCCCTGCACGGCATCGGCAGCGGCCGCCAGGGGATCGTGCATGTGATCGCCCCGGAGCTGGGGCTCACCCAGCCCGGCATGACCGTGGCCTGCGGGGATTCCCACACGTCCACCCACGGGGCTTTCGGGGCGATCGCGTTCGGCATCGGCACCAGCCAGGTGCGCGATGTGCTCGCCAGCCAAAGCCTGGCCCTTCAGCGCCTGAAGGTGCGCCGCCTCTTCGTGCGGGGCGCGCTGCAGCCCGGGGTTCACGCCAAAGACCTGATCCTGCACATGATCCGCCACCTCGGGGTGAAGGGCGGTGTCGGCCATGCCTACGAATTTGCGGGGCCGGCGATCGAGGCCCTCTCGATGGAGGAGCGGATGACCCTCTGCAACATGGCGATCGAGGGCGGCGCCCGGGTGGGCTACGTCAATCCCGACGAGGTCACCTTCGCGTACCTCCAGGGCCGGCCCGCCGCCCCCGCTGGAGAGGCCTGGGAGCGGGCCGTCACCTGGTGGCGCTCCCTGGGCAGCGGACCGGACGCCGTCTTCGACGACGAGGTGGCGTTCGATGCCAGCGTGATCGCCCCCACCGTCACCTGGGGGATCACCCCGGGCCAGGCCATCGGCATCGACGAAACCGTGCCGCTTCCCGAGGAGCTGGAGGAGGGGGAGCGGGCGATCGCCGCCGAGGCCTACCGCTACATGGACCTCCAACCCGGGCGGCCCATCGCCGGGGTGGCGGTGGATGTCTGCTTCATCGGCAGCTGCACCAACGGCCGGCTCAGCGATCTGCGCGCCGCGGCGGAGGTGGCCCGGGGGCGGCGGGTGGCGGAGGGCATCCAGGCCTTTGTGGTGCCGGGCTCCGAGCAGGTGGCGGCCCAAGCCTCGGCCGAGGGGCTGGACGCGGTCTTTCGCGAGGCGGGCTTCGAATGGCGGGAGCCCGGCTGCTCGATGTGTTTGGCGATGAACCCCGACCGACTCGTGGGCCGGCAGATCAGCGCCAGCTCCAGCAACCGCAACTTCAAGGGCCGCCAGGGCTCCTCCAGCGGTCGCACCCTGCTGATGAGCCCCGCCATGGTGGCCGCCGCCGCGGTGCGCGGTCGCGTCACCGATGTTCGCGAACTGCTGGGCTCATGACCCCCACCCCCTTCCCTCAAGGCCCGATCACCGCCTGGCGCGGTCGCGGCGTCCCGCTCCTCGGCCACGACATCGACACCGATCGCATCATCCCGGCGCGATTCCTGCGCTGCGTGACCTTCAACGACCTCGCGGCCGGGGCCTTCGCCGACGACCGCAGCGAGCTGGCCGGCCGTCATCCCTTCGATCTGGAGGCGCACCAAGACGCCTCGATCCTGGTGGTGAACCGCAATTTCGGCTGCGGTTCCAGTCGAGAACACGCACCCCAGGCCCTGATGCGCCGCGGCATCCGGGCGTTGATCGGGGAGAGCTTTGCCGAGATCTTCTTCGGCAACTGCCTCATGCTCGGCATCCCGTGCCTCAGCGCCGGCCCCGAGGCCGTCGCCACGCTGCAGGCCCTGGTGAGCGCCGAGCCGAGCACCGAGCTGACGATCGACGTGGAGGGCCTGGTGGTCAGCGCTGGCGATCGTCAATGGCCGTTGCAGCTGGCCCAGGGCCCGCACCGCATGCTGGTGAGCGGCCACTGGGATGGCACCTCCCAGCTGGTCGCCCGGGACCGCGAGCTGCGGGTGACGGCGAGCCGCCTGCCCTACCTCAACGGCTTCGCCTGGCGATGATTTGGGTGGAGGAGCGCCAGGCGCCGCTGGCATCGGTGCAGCGGATCAGCCTCTCCAGCCGCTCGGGCCCCGACAGCCAGCCGGCTTCCAGGGTGGCGGCAGCCCGATGGGTCACCTGTTGCGGCACAAGGCTCCAGCCCCCGTCGGGGAGAAGCAGCAGGCGATC
>JBIPMZ010000362.1:0-7981 GCA_044376165.1 Cyanobium sp. | reverse complement strand
ACCTCAAAAGTTAAGAGGCTTAATGAGAAGAAGTTGCATTAAAAGGAACATGGTGTGAGAAAGTGAAGTTGGGTAACAAAAACATTCTTAAAAATAGAATTGACAACAAAATAAGAAATAATTGATTACAACAGAAATATTAGAGGAAACTGTTGTGAAATTAAAACCTCAAGACATAGAAATTCAGAACATAGACCATCTAGGGATAGTAGCAGGAATAATAGACGCGATAGGAATAGTAGAAATAATAAATGAATTAATAGGAGTCGAAAAAGGCGAAAAAGTAAATGCAGGTCAAGTAGTAAAAGCCATGATAATAAACGGTTTAGGATTTGTCTCCAAACCGTTATATATGTTTCCCGAATATTTTGAAACAATAGCCTGTGAACATCTAATAGGAGCAGGAGTAAAACCAGAATATCTCAACGACGATAAACTGGGGAGAGTCATGGATAAACTGTTTAGAAAAGGATTGAATACAATCTTTTTTATCATTGCATTAAAAGCAGCCAAAAAATTTGGAGTATCACTATCAACATCACATTTAGACTCATCATCAATGCACGTACATGGGCAGTATAACACTAGCTTACCAGAAGTAATATTTGAGAGTCAAAAAGTAGGAGATAACCAAGAATTAGAAGAATTAGCAGTAAAATCACCAAAAGAAATAACCATCACCTACGGTTATTCCCGTGACCATCGTCCAGACTTAAAACAGTTCATTATAGAAATGATATGTACAGGGGATGGAGACATCCCAATATTTTTGAAACTAGCATCAGGAAATCAAGCAGACTCATCATGTTTTGGTCAAATAGCAGTAGAATATCAAAAACAATTAGAAGTTAATAGTCTCATAGTAGCAGACTCGGCTTTATATACAGAATCAAACCTGAAAATGATGTCAGAATTACGTTGGTTATGTCGAGTACCATTAAGCATAAAAGCAGCAAAATCATTAATATCAAAAATACCAGAATCAGAATTTATTGATAGTACAATACCAGGATATAAATTAGCATCAAAAACCGAAAATTATGCTGGAATAGAACAAAGATGGTTAGTAGTGCAAAGTCAAGAGAGAAGAGAATCAGACCTGCGTAAACTCACCCAAAAAATTACCAAAGCCGAATCAAAAGCTGTGCAAGAATTGAAAAAATTATCACAAGAAGAATTTGCTTGTGAAGCAGATGCTATCAAGGCATTATCAAAATTATCAAAACAGTTCAAATATCACCAAATTAACGAAATTTTGGTTACTCAAGTCAAATCTAAGACTAAAGATTCTCCACAAGAAATATCTTACCAAATATCAGCTACAGTTTCCGAAGATGAAAGTAAGATTAATACAGAATTGCTGAGTGCAGGGCGGTTTATTATTGCTACGAATGTTTTAGATTCAAAGGAACTTAGTGATGATTATATGCTCAGTGAATATAAAGCCCAGCAGTCATGTGAAAGAGGGTTTGGTTTTCTCAAAGACCCATTATTTTTTGCCGACAGTATTTTCCTCAAAAGTCCTGAAAGAATAGAGTCTTTGGGAATGATTATGGGTTTATGTCTACTGGTTTATACTTTGGCTCAACGTCAAATTAGAAATGCTCTAAAAGAGTCTAAATCAACAATTAAAAATCAATTAGGCAAAGCAACTAACCGCCCTACTTTGCGCTGGATTTTTCAATGTTTCCAGTGTATTCATTTAGTTGAATATAACAATGAACAACACGTCTCTAATTGGACTCCAGATAGGGATTTTATCCTGAATCTTTTACCAGATGATTGTTTTCATTACTATCAATTAGCCACTTAATTCTTCTCTAAATTAATTTAATTAATATTAGATTTAGGAGCTAATATTTTTGATTTATAGCTCTATTTTACTATGTCTATAATTTTGTTTTTTACTTCAATTTATTAGTCTAACTTATACGCTCTATCTTGAATATGTTCATTTATTTATCTATTGACTCTTCTGGTTGGTGTTCATTCTTATTGCTCCTTATTGAGAATGGGTTTTGATCCCATTTTTGGTGTTTTTCTTTTTCGACAATGTATTTTTTCGCTAATATGTGATTTTTTAGCCTCAGTTCTCTTTCTTATTTCCGTAATTTCCCTGTGTGACAGCTAAGGGTGCGGAATGTGGGATATATGGAAAATTAAATTATTTAAACACTCGTAATATTATTGATTATGATATCCAAATAAGGTTGAAACAATGGTAAATCAGATGGGATAGATGGATGGTTAGTAAAAGTTAAAAATAGTGGTTATACTAAACTAATCAAAAGCTAATTCTAATCTGGCAACTATACTTTTAACAGTTTCTATACATTCCTCAAAAGTAGGACATTCATCTTCTGTAGCGTAGGACATCCCCTCTACAAATCTTGTGTATTCCTCATGGTAAATAGGATCTGACTCTAACTGCTCAAACATCTTTGGTAATAATTCAACTTTAGGTATAGATAAAGATTGAATTTGCCCTCTGTTGCTATTAACATCTTCTTGCATAAATTTAGAAACCAAACTTGAGAAGTTTTGGTAATCTTTAATGGTTTGATTTAATGCTGTTAAATCATATAAATGGCGAATAATAGATGGATCATCATGTTCATTTTCTCGATTTCTAGTCAAAATTCGCCAAGTTAAAGCACTTAATTTTTCTGCGGCTGTTTCTACAGGTGAACAACAAGCAATTAATGGAACTTCCGGTGGTAATTCCATTGCTTTAGATATAAAAGATATTAAAGATTTTTCTTCAACAGGTAAGATAAGCGAGGTAAATTTGATATCTAATTTTATATAAGGACGAAGCGCAATATCTTGTTTAAAATTTTGTTGGTAAGTAATACTGCAAGTAACTTGACTATTGTTATCACGAGCTTTTATTTCGTTCTCATTCAATGACCAATCTAAACTACTATTACGAATTACATCTAAAATTTCATTTTTATATTTACTGCGTTCTTTCCGAGTGGGTTCTAAAATCGGTAAAATGACCTTGAAATCAAGGTCTTCTGAAAACCTCTTAATTAAACCAAATCCTTTCGATAAGCTAGTCCCACCCGCAAAAACTAATTTTATACCAAGCTTATCAACAGTAATCAAGGCAGCTATTATTCTCATCGCATACCAATCCTTTTCAACAAAGGAAGGATCAACGCCAAGATCACTGGCAATAACTTCTAATAAGCTTGGATCAATAGATGCACTCACAGGATATAGATTAAGCAACGTATTCAAAGGTTACAAATTTACCGTCATAGCCAAATTCTAGGGAAACAGGTTCTTTAACACCAATGACCCGTCCAGTGGGGACTTGGGTTGTCCGTCCTTCGTTGTAAGCTCTGTCATAGCTTGACGGTACAACTTCTATGTTTAAATATCCCAAAAACTCAGTTGCTAATTCACGTAATGCTTTACGAGGCACTAAGCGTTTGGATAAAGGTGAGATAACTGCTTTAGCATAACAATTCTCACCAATTTTTATGATTTTGCCTTCTTTTTCTAGCTGATTAAAAACAGTCCTAACTTGGCTTTCAGTAGCGATATCTTTAAAATTATCAATCATGACGACATTGCGCGAAATGTCATCAATGTTACGAGATATTGCGTCTTTTACTGTGCTAAGGGTTTCCATTTTTTTTAGTCTCTTATTACGGAGATCAGATTAATTCGCAAAACCCTGTTATGGGTTTATAGCTTTTAGGTGGACTTGATTTTTATAATAATAGCATTATTATTATAAAGCCAAAGCCTACGCCGTTTTCGCTTCTAAATACTTAAAACTACGGTTAAATCAATCTAATCTTGATTTAATTCCACCCGTGCATTTTCTGGTGTTGAGAGGTCGTTAAATGCCGATTTAACGACATTACCCACAGGCGACAGCATTGATAACGCCGAAACAGCCCCTAACACCTGCTCATCACTCACTTCTAAATACCTTTGCAACTGCTCTAAATTCCTATGCCCTGATAATTCCTGAATCACCCGTAACGGTATACCCGCGTTACTCATCTGGGTTAAAGCTGTCCGTCTAAAACTATGGGTACTCACTCCAGTAATTCCTACTTGCTCACAAGCTTTCCTTAAAATACGCGCTGCTGAATCATGGCTAATATGTCCATTGCTCCTACCAGGGAACAGGTAATCATAACCTGCTAATCGGTAATGGTCAGATAATAACCGCCGTAAGTCTTCAATCACTGGAATGGAACGGGTGGCCAGCTTCCCCTTAGTATTTGATTTTCTAATCACAAACAATGGTCTAACTTCACCTTTAGGAGTATAAACATCCCCAGTTAGCAGGGTTACACATTCTCTAATCCTACAGGCACTAAATAAACACACACCAAACAGCATCCGGTCACGGTCATTGTCTAGACCTTGACTAAAAATTAACTGGATTTCCTGCTGCGTCAGCACTTTAGCGCGTCCGTGCCTGTTGATTTTCATAAGCCACTATAGACCCCTGTGATCTACAGCTTACAGTTACAGGGGATTGATAGAGGATACGCTTTACTAATTTTTTTTCTAACGTCGCTATAGATCCTTGTTTACCTGGATACTTGCCAATATTTTTATACTTATGATAATTTACTAATACAGTTAAAATTAAGGCAATCTCGAAGAGAGCGAAACTATCACCTACTAATTTAGCTCAAACCTATATACAGCAATAGTTATGAACCCCTAAAAGGGATGTTTGATCCTAAAAGGGAGCAGTAGAACCTAAATGTTTTATAAAGCATATTTAGTTGATGAGATAAATCCATGAATAATACATTAAATAATATTTCGGTAGATGTTATTAATCAAGCTGTTTTTAATGTCGCTGTCGAGTATAAACTTATAAAAAAAATGCCGTATAACGAATCTTATATTGATTCATATCCATCATTTTCTTGCGTTCAATACATTATATCTATGCGGCATTTAGCTACGCCAATAAATTTTGGTAGTGGTCATGCTACGTGGGCAGAATACTTGAAGCTAATAAACTTATTTAATCAAGGATTTGCTAAAACAAAAAATATGTCAATTGAAGCAGCACAGGAAATATTAGCGACAGAAGTTAAAGTAATAACAACGGTGCTAGATATAAATCAAGCTAAAGTAGCTGCACAAGAAAAAAAAATACAAGAAATTGCAAAAATAATTGTATATATTATTCCGATTCTTGCTGGATCTATTCTACTTTTTGTGATATTTAATTCAATTACAAAAACAGCAACCCAACGATATCTAAACACACAAGAATTAGAGTCTTTAAGAAATGAAAATCAACAATTAGAGCGCATAAATAGCACTTTAAAAAGTCAACTAGATAAACTTGAACAGTTTCAACAAGAAAGCGATAACTTAGAAAATCTAAAAGCAGAAAATCAAGCACTTAAACAAAAAAATAAAAATCTGGATGAGCGGTTAATCCAATGCAAGAAACCCTTCTGGGAAAGGAATTGCAATTAGTAATATGTATAATATCTTCTACATGAATAAATTCCATCTTACATCAGAATATAAAAATACGAACACATTAGATATCTTCTTAAACAGTGAATAACTGAAAACTGCTACCTATTAACTAAGTAGCAGTTTCTTTACTAAATATCTAACTCATAATCATCTTTTGGCTGTTCCATCTTTGCGCTAGGTTTAGCAGTTCCCACACTACCCGGTGTATTTACGTTAGCTGCTAGATAGGCAAAATACTGGTCAACAATAAAATACAACGTCTCTAAAAAAGTCCTATCTAATCGCTTTGATTCTGCCTCAATTCGGGTATATACAGAGTCTTTGATTCTCACTTTGCTATTAGTCATTTTTCTACCCTATGCCAGTTTTTTAGCTAATGTGAGTAATCCTGTAACGTTAGCATCAACAGGATTTTCTAATACTTGAAAACCTTTTTTCTCTAGCATCTTGGCAAATCCTGGTAAGAGACAACCTCCACCAATTACCCATACTTCATCACCTTCATGCTTTGCTTCTGTAGCGGCTTCTACTGGTTGTCTTAACCCTTGACTAAACCAAGCTTTTACAGTTTCCAAATACACTGATTTAAAATCAATCTGACTAGAGTATTTAGTATTTCCTAACTCTAAAGCATGACGGATTTTAGAAGCTACTCCCAATTTCCCTCCGTTAATCGGTTTCATAGCCACAGTTAACATCTCAATCAATGACTGAACACCGTTAGGGTATGGGGTATGATTTTCCCGTTTACCCTTGAAGTAACGACTATATAAAGTAGTCCCGTTGCCAAAGTCGAGAACTGTTAGACGTTCGGGTAATTTACGACCGACTAACATTCCCATACCTTCGGGAATGACTTTAAGAACTTCGACTTTAACCAGTGAATCTTTACCAGCGAGAATCGGGGTATGTTCACCCTCTAGCACTGCTTTTAGTTTGTCTCCTAGACTTGCATCATGTAGGGAAGAAACAAGCTTAATTTCCCAATTCTTCCTATGTGGCAGATGAGCTAAAGCACCTAGCAAAGTGATTTTAGCGTTATTGATTTTATTATCATTGTGATCTGAGTTAGCCACAAAGTTTGAACCAGCGCGGTAAGCACTTTCACCAACTGTATAGCTTTTACCGTCAATGACTACCCGACCTGCTACATCTTCCATATCATCACTTGTAATGTAGCTGGGTATTCTAATCAGGGTGTGTCCATCAATCAATAACTTTACAGAGCCGTAACCGTTGTCAAAACCAGCGTAAAAATGTTTAACATTGCCGTGAACTTTATTCATATTCTTTGCTTTGGGGTGAGTGTTTTCGTGTCTAATTTACTATAACACCTTTTTAGGGGTCATCTAGGGTATATAAGAGAGTCGTATATATCCCATGAAAGTTATAAAGTTGGGTTATATATGGGTGTCATTTGGGTGCTAGAGTCATTTATTTTTTGTTACGAGATAATACACTTCAATAGAGCTTAATTTGGCTGATTTAATCGGTAGTTTACGCATATTTAATAATAGATAAACTCAATAATTAAGTAAATAATAAATAGCAGATATTTGGTAATAATAAGACCTGCTATTTATTCTTCTAAACTGTTAAGTTATTTCCAGATAATCTTACTGTTAGCTGTACGTTTACCGCAGTCTTTACACTGATATTGATTAGCACCTTTAGTAGAAACATTAGAGCTATTACAGTGTGGACAATGGGGTAATAGTCCAGACTGGACTGCACCCTCTATAGGTAGTTTTGGACTGGTTAGACTGGACTGGTCTAATCCTTCTATATCAATACTTTCAGCCGTTACAGGTTTTTGACGGTCTTTAGTTAGTCCAGATAGTCCAGACTTAAAACTCTCAGATTTGCTCCGTGTCTCTTCTATGGCTTGAATGTCAAACTTTACACTGTCTAGATTAGGAAGAAAGTACAGTTTAGGACTACGAGAATCTACAACTAAAGCCACTCGTAACAGTCTAGCGTCATCAGTTACAAGTTGATTTTTATGCTCTATATATTCCTCTAATGAATCAAGATTTTTAGTCAATTTAGCAAGGTTAGATTCACTATTCTTTCCTTTACCGTAAGTATTCAGATATAACCTGATTTTGGGAATACCAATCACTATTTCTGTGAACAGGGAACGGTCATCATTAGTAAATCCTGGTATCTGTCGGGTCATTACGCTTTGACCGCTTACAATCCAACCAACGTTATTATGCCCCGCTTGTTTTAGAATTTGTTTTAGGTTGTCTACACATTCCCCAACGTCACTGGCACTATTGAGAGTATTGTCTAACTCATCCCAGCCCCATATCTGAAAGAACTCTGAAGCATAAGCGGGGTATTGTTTCCTGTACTCCCAATCATTCACAGCATCCCTAAAACTTTTGATAGCTGCTGTTGTATCACCGTATTTTAGGAACAGGTCAAGAGGATAATCTGAATCTTTTAGAGAAGATGCAACGCCGGGGTAACTAAATGTAACCAAAGTATTGGGAAC
>JBIPMZ010000004.1:0-26207 GCA_044376165.1 Cyanobium sp. | reverse complement strand
GGTGGGCCGCATCGCCACCGCCCAGTCGCGCGGCAACGCCATCTGGCAGGAGGCCAAGCGCCGCGACGACTTCACCGTCTTCGCCCCCGCCCTGGCGGAGATGGTGGCGCTGCGGCGCACCCAGGCAGCCCAGCTGGCGGAGGCCGAACCGGTGCCCCGCAGCCCCTGGGAAATCCTCGCCCAATCCTTTGAGCCCGACATCAGCACCGCGCGCCTGCAGGAGCTGTTCGCCCCCCTGGCGGAGGAGATCCCCGCCCTGCTCGCCCAGCTGCCCGCAGAGCCGCCACCCCCCGCCCCGGAACTCCCCGAAGCGCTCCAGGAACGCCTCTGCGCCGAGCTGCTGGCCAGCTGGGGCTACGACGAGACCCGCTGCCAGCGCTCCCGCTCCGCCCATCCCTTCTCCTGCACCGTCGGCCCCTCCGACTTCCGCATCACCACCCGGGTGGTGCCGGGTCAGCCGCTGGCGGCCTTCCTCGCCACCGCCCACGAATGGGGCCACTCCCTCTACGAACAGGGCCTGCCCCGCGGCGACGACCACTACTTCCCCTGGCCCCTCGGGGAAGCCACCTCGATGGGGGTGCATGAATCCCAGTCGCTGTTCTGGGAATGCCGGGTGGCCCGCTCCCGCGCCTTTGCCGCCCTCTGGCATGGCCGCTTCCAGGCGGGCCTGGGGCACGATCCCTGGGGCGGCGCGGCCGGCTTCTGGCAGCAGCTCAACCCGATGCGGCCCGGTCCCACCCGGGTGGAGGCCGATGAGCTCAGCTATTGCCTCCACATCGTGCTGCGCTTTGAGCTGGAATTGGCCCTGCTCGAGCAGGGCATGCCCGTGGCGGAACTCCCCGGGCGCTGGCGGCGGCGCATGGGCGAGTTGCTCGGGGTGGTGCCCCCCAGCGACGCCGAAGGCTGCCTGCAGGACATCCACTGGGCGGAAGGGCTCTTTGGCTATTTCCCCTCCTATGCCCTCGGCCATCTGATCAGCGCCCAGCTCAGCGAGGCGATGGAGGCGGAAATCGGATCGATCGAGGCGGTGATCGCCGCCGGCGAACCCCAGCGCCTGCAGGGCTGGCTGGCCCGTCGGGTCTGGCCGCTCGGGCGCACGGTCAACGGTGGGGAGCTGGTGGAGCGGGTCAGCGGTCGCCCCCTCTCCGCCCGCCCCTTCCTCGACCATCTCGGCCGCAAGTTGGCCCAGGCCACTGCGTAGGATGCGCCGGTTTTTCCCCTGCCCATGGCGAACATCGATCACGCCCCGAGCCGCAAGATGCTCAACCTGCTGCACGTGCTGCCGGCCTTCGCCGAGGAGACGGAGCTGCGGCTGAACGCGATTGTGGAGCTCAACTCGCACACGATCAACAAATATGAGCTGATCACCGAAAGCGGTCAGCTCAAGCTCGATCGCGTTGGCTACAGCTCCCTCGCCTACCCCTTCGCCTACGGCGCCATCCCCCGCACCTGGGATGAGGATGGCGATCCTCTAGACATCGAGATCGTGGGTGTCACCGAACCTCTGGTGCCCGGGTCTTTGGTGGAGGCGCGCATCATCGGCATCATGAAATTCGACGACGGCGGTGAGGTGGACGACAAGGTGATCGGCGTGCTCGCCGATGACAAGCGCATGGCGCACATCACCTCCTACACCCAGCTGGGGGATCACTGGAAAGAGGAGACCGAGTATTACTGGGAGCATTACAAAGACCTCAAGAAACCCGGCACCTGCCACGTCAACGGCTTCTTCGACAGCGCCGAAGCTGTGCGCATCGTCAAGGAGTGCGAGGCGCGCTATATAAGCCTCATCGAGCCCAAGCTGGTCGACTGAGTGAGCGGGGGGCCACCCGCTGCGCTTGATCCCGGCCCCAGCCCCCCCCAACGCCTCCGCCCCATCCCCCGTCCCGCCATGACCCGTCGTTCCCGGTGCGGCCTGCTGATCCCGGGTCTGCTGGCAGCGGCCGGCCTCTCGGCCCTCCCCGCAGGCCTCCTCGCGCCCCTCCCCCTGCGGGCCGCGGAGCCGCCGGTCGCCGCTGCACCAGCCGCCTACAACCGCCAGATCCTGCTGGAGCTCGGCCGCCGCACCCTCAGCCTGGTGGAGGACGGCAAGGTGATCGGCAGCTGGCCGGTGGCGATCGGCGACGCCGCCACCCCCACCCCCACCGGCACCTTCGCGGTGCGCAACAAACTGGTCAATCCCCAGTACCAGAGCACCAAGAGCGGCAAGATCAACCCCACCCTCGGCCCCCAGGGGCCCCTCGGCGATCGCTGGATCGGCTTCCACGCCACCGGCAAAGACCAGTTCGGCATCCACGGCACCCCCAGCGCCTGGGCCTGGACCGTCACCTCCCGCGCCGCCGTCACCCACGGCTGTGTGCGCATGCTCACCCCCCACGTACGCCAGCTCTTCGACCAGGTGCAGGTGGGCACCCCCGTGATCGTGCGCCGCTGAGCGCCGTTGGCCCGGAGAGGCTCGGGGGGAGCCCCGGCGAGATCGGGAATGATTCTGCAGATTGGCGCCACGGTTACACAGGCAATGAGTGTTTCGGCCTACTCTCCAAAACTGTTTGGTATGGATTCCGACACCGGCCTTTTCTCCATCCGCCGCTGTTTCCCCAGGCCAAACGCCTCCCCCGCCACCGCCGCTCCTCGCCACCCCTCCCATGACCCACTACCCGGGTTCCTCCCCCGGAACCGCCCCCCGCACGGATCAGCTCAACGGCACCTCCCTGAAGTGGGGCAGTGACGGCGAACTCTCCGACCTGGATCTGCAGCGCATCCTCGCCCTGCTCTCTCAGGCCGACCCCGTAGCTGAGGCCCTGGTGGGCAATCGCTGCGATTCCCAGACCTGAAACCGTCGGGCCAGCGCCCGCGCCAGCCCATCCCGGCTGGCCAGTCCCCGCAGCCTGTCCACCGGCAGCCCTCCCGGAGGCACCCCCTCCGGCAGGTACCCCAGGTTTCCATCCGGTACGTCAAACACCGGCACCTGGCGATGGCCGCGGGCTTTGATCTGATCCTCCAGTCGATCCAGGCGCGAGGAGAGGGGCAGCCACACCAGATCGCTGCGCCGACAGTCCCTCAGCCGCACCGCCCCCGCCGCCCCCCCGGCGGCGGAGAGGGTTCCCTGCATATCCGCCAGGGTGACCAGCGCCAGCACCTGCTGATTTTCGGTCACCACCAGGCAATGGCCATGGGCCGCAATCAGCAGCCCCAGGGCCTCCCCCGCTGGCGTTTCGCCCGGCAGCAGCAGGGGAGCCTCCGGTTCCAAGGCGTCGGTCACCGGCAGGGCGGCCAACTCCCCGCGCCGCTGCTCCTCCAGCGGATCCGGACCCAGCAGCCCCGGATCCACAAACCCCTGCCAACGCTCCACCAGCACGGCGCTCAGCCCCGCGGCCGCCATCAACGGCAGCACGATGCGGATGTCGCGGGTGAGCTCGAACATCAACAGCAGGGCGGTCAGCGGCGCCCGGGCGCTGCCCGCCAGCACCGCCGCCATCCCCACCATCGCGTAGGCCGGCGGCTCCGCCACCGGCAGGTGCAGCCCGCTGGCCCCCAGCAGCTGGCCGTAGGCGTTGCCGAGCACCGCCCCCAGCACCAGGGCCGGAGCGAAGCCACCCCCCACAAAACCGCTGGCATTGCTCAAGGTGGTGGCCGCCAGCTTCACCCCCAGCAACGCCACCAGGGTGAGCAGGGGGATGCCGCCGTCGCTGCCCAGCAGGGCTTCGATCGTGTCGTACCCCACCCCGAGCACCTGGGGGAAGCCCAGGGCCATCAACCCCACCGCAGCGCCGCCGATGGCGGTGGGCAAGCCGGGGGGAAGCTGGCGCAGCCGCCGCTGCAGGCGCTCGCTCCGCCCCAGCGCCAGCAGCCGCAGCAGCAGAAACGACATCACGCTGGCCAGGATTCCCAGCACCAGGTACAGCGGCAGCTCGAACAGAAAACGCACCTCGTAGTCCGGCAACCGCAGGATCGGCGCATCCCCCAGGCCGATCTCGGTGACCAACGTGGACGCGACCGCCGCCACCAGCACCGCCCGCAGGCTGGGCCGCACGGAGATCGAACTGAAGCTGCCCTCAAACGCAAAGATCACCCCCGCAATCGGCGCCTTGAACCCCGCCGCCAGCCCGGCCGCCACCCCCGCCGCCACCAGCGACTTCTGCGCCTCCGCCGGCAATCCCGCCCGCACCGCCATCCACAGGCCGATGTTCCCGCCGCTCTCCACGCTCGGGCCCTCCGGTCCGAGGGAGGCACCGCTGCCCAGGCTGAGGGAGGCGGCAACGATCCGCAGCAGCGGCAGGCGCGGGGCGTCCGGCAGCACCCCCTCCGCCATCGCCATCAAGCTCGGTAGTCCGGGGCCCAGCTCCCCCCCCAGCCAGCGCAACAGCCCCACAAACAACCCCCCGAGGGTGGGCACCACCACCACCGGCCAAAGCTCCAGCCAGTCGAAGTGGGCCGGCAGGGCGATCGGGGCGGGCTCCGGCGGCAGGGGTGGGGCCGGCAGCAGGCCGATCCCGCCAAGACCCAGCTGCAGCAGCGCCTTCAGCCGCGCCGCCTGCGGCAGGGGCAGGGCGACCGGCGCCGGCAGATCGGGCAGCGGCGGCGGGTTCAGCGGCGAGCGGCCCACCTCCAGCAGCCATTCGATGAAGGGTCCGTAGAGGAAGTTGTTGATGAAGCCCAACAGCTCGTGGAAGCCCACCACCGCCAGCCCGGTGACCGCGCCCACCAAAAAGGCCCAGGCCAGCAGCGACCACTGGAAGGGCAGCCCGAGCCGCAGCGGTGGGGCTTCAGACCTGGGGCCGGACGCTGGCAAAGATTTCCTCCAGGATCGCCCCGGCTCCCCGGGCGCGCAGACTCTCCGCCAGGGTCACACCGATCGCCTCCGGATCCGCCCCGTCCCCCCGCACCTCGTCGCGGATCAGGCGCTGCCCATCCAGGCTGGCCACCATGCCGGTGAGCACCAACGCCTCCCCCTCCAGGCGGCTGTTCACGCCGATCGGCACCTGGCAGCCCCCCTCCAGGGCGTGGAGAAAGGCCCGCTCGGCCCGGCAGCGCAGGGCGGTGGGCTGGTGTTCCAGCGGACGGATCCAGGCCAGCACCTGCTCGTCACCGGCCCGGCATTCGATCCCCAACGCCCCCTGCCCCACGGCGTGCAAGGAGATGGCCGGATCGATCAGCTCGTGGATGCGGGAGCCCAAGCCGAGCCGTCCGAGGCCCGCGGCCGCGAGGATCAGGCAGTCGAACTCGCCCGCATCCAGCTTCTCCAGCCGGGTGATCACATTGCCCCGCACGTCCTTGAACTGCAGGTGGGGGTAGTGATGGCGCAGCTGGGCCAGGCGGCGCAGGGAGCTGGTGCCCACCACCGCCCCCTCCGGCAGGGTGTCCAAGCGGCGCTCCCGGTGCTTCTCGTGCACCACCAACGCATCGGCGGGATCCTCCCGCTCCGTGACGCAGCCGAGGATCAGACCCTCCGGCAGGGTGGTGGGCAGATCTTTGAGGCTGTGGACGGCGATGTCGGCCCGATCCACGAGCATCTGGGCCTCCAGCTCCTTGGTGAACAGGCCCTTGTCCCCGATCTTGGCCAGCGCCACATCCAGGATCTTGTCCCCCTGGGTGGCCATCGCCTCGATCTCGATCGAGAGCTCCGGGTGGGCCCGATTCAGCTCCTCCCGCACCCAATGCGTTTGCACCATGGCCAGCTGGCTGCGGCGGGAGGCGATGCGCAGGGTGGAACGGCTCATGGACGATGACGGGGAGCCCGGGAGGCTGCCGGATCACAGCCGCCCAGCCTAGGCATCGGCCTGCGCGAAGAGATCCAGGGGCAGCGGTCCCCAGGTGTCCCCCCGCCCCGGGTCGTCGAGGTGGTGGCCACTGATCAAAATCCCCTCCCCCAAGCCGCGTTCGGGGCGCAGCCCATAGGTGCCGGTGTGCTGGTTCCCCTTGAGAAACACCGGACCGGCCGGATCGGCGCCGGCGGTGTCGTGGTCGTCCGGGGCCTCGATCACCAGCTCCTGCTCCCGCAGGGGGGCCCAGCCCAGGGCCTGCTCACAGGCCCGCAGGGCCGCCACCGCGGCAGCGGCGCTGGGCGCCATCACGCCGATCGTGAACCAGGCGCAGGGGGCCAGGGCCGCCCTCAGCTCGCCGCGCAGCCTCTCCCGCTCGGCGACCGCGAGGGCGGGGGCGGTGCGCAGGCCGCGCAGGGCCGCCAGGCCGCTGGCCTCCGGCTCTGGGCGGCGGCGGGGGGAGGGGGAAGCGTCGCTCACGGCGGGGCGGGTCGGGCTGGCGCTCACTCTGCCCTGTCCCGGCCGGGCGCAGCCCCCCGCCAGAAGCCGAGGCACAGCGTGAGCCAAGCCAAGCCCACCGCGCCTCCCGCCAGCAGGTCGCTGGGCCAGTGGGCGCGGGCATAGAGCGTGCTCAGCCACACCAAGCCCACCCACAGGCACGCCCCGATCGCCAGGGGCCGCCGCAGGCGGGGGTAGTGGGCGGCCAGGATCAGGAGCATGGCGCCGTAAAAGGCCACCGCTCCGGCGGCATGACCGCTGGGGAAACTGCGTCCATCCACATCCAGGAGCTTGCCGGGCGGGCGGGCGCGATCGAACAGCGGCTTGAGCGCCAGATCGATGATCACCAGGATGCCCGCCGTGGAGGCCACCAGCAGCCGCAGATCGTTCCACCAGCGCCGCTGCAGCACGTAGAGCAGGGCCGCCAGCACCAGAAAGGCGGTCACATGCACCCCGCTCACCTGATACACCCGCAGGAGCCCATCCCCGACGGGCCCCCGCAGCGTTTCCCCCAGCCACTGGAGCACCGCCTCGTCGAAGCGGGGGGGCTGGCGCGGGTCGATCCACTGCGCCAACGCCAGCAGCACGGCGGTGCAGAGTGCCACCACCCACCCATCCCGCCGTCGAGGCCGCCAGCGGATCATGGCCGCAGGGCCTCCAGCGAAACGCGCCAGAGCTCCTGCTCGCCCCGCTGGCCCAGACGCTCCATCTGCGCCGGCGGGATCTGGAGGTCGTCCAGGTCGCGGCGGTCACCCAGCAGCCGCAGGCTGCGGGTGCGGGGCGTGAGGCCCAGAGCGGTGGGATCCTCCCGCCAGCGGTCCTCGATCCCCTGCCGCCCCGCCACGAACGCCGCGGTTTCTCCCCCGTAAAACAGGATGCTGTAGCGCTTGGTGCCCACCACCCAGAGGGGCTCGTCGGCCCGGGCCTGCCGGCGGGCCAGCACCGCCAGCTGGCGCAGCGGCAGCTGGCGTTCCCGATCGAGCAGCGGCGCCAGGGGGGCCACCACCAGGGCCAGCACCGCCAGGAAGGCGGCCAGATCCGGCACCCACAGCCAGCGCTGCCCCCGGGGCCGCCGCAGCAACAGCACCAGGGCCAAGCTGGCCAGGGCCAGCAGCAGGGCCAGCCGCAGCGGCAGGCCAGAGCGCTCCAGGGCCAGCGCCAAGGCGGGGTGGGCCGGATCGCTGGCGGCCCAGCGGGGAGCCAAGGCCGCCGCGGCCGCCAGCAGGCCCAGCAGCGCGGCGTTGGCCCAGCCCGAGGCCAGCAGCGGCCAGCGGTGGGGAGGAGCGGGCGCCCCCCCGCCGGCCGGGGCCGCCAGGGGCTGCCACCAGAGCGCCACCAGCAGCGCCCCGGCGGGCAGGGCGGGCAGGATGTACCCCGGCAGTTTGGTGGCGGCGGCGGAGAAAAAGGCCACCATCAAACCCAGCCAGAGGAGGAGCAGCAGCGGCAGCTGGGCGATCGCCCGCCCCTCCTCGCCGCCTCCGCCGGCCCGGGCCCCCTCGTCGCCACCGCCGGCCGGCCGCCAGCGATCCCAGCGCCAGAAGCCCGTGGCCCCGATGGCCGCCGGCAGGAACAGCGACCAGGGCAGGAGCAACACCATCACCCAGGGCAGGTAGAACCAGGGCGGTCCCGGATGGTCATAGAGCACCGAGGTGAAGCGCTGCAGGTTGCTGAAGCCCAGGAAGCCCCCGAGAAAGGCCATGCCGTTGACCCGCGCCGCCGCCCCGTACCAGGGCAGGCAAACCCCGAGAAACAGCAGCGCCATCGCCAGCAGGGGACCGGGGCGCCGCCACGGACCCCACTGGCGCGTGAGGGTGAGAAAGGCCACAATCACCAGGCCGGGCAGCAGCAGCCCCACCGGACCCTTCGCCAGCACCGCCACGGCGCTGAACAGGGCCAGGCCCATCCTTCCCAGCGGCGCCAGGCGAGGATGGGCAGGATGGCGCAGGGCCAGCAGGAAGCCGAACAGCGCCAGGCTGATGGCGCTGGCCAGGAACATGTCGGTGGTGGCGGTGCGCCCCCAGCCGATCCAGCCCGGCGAGGTGGCCAGCACCGCCGCGCCGAGCAGGCCGCGGCCATGGCGGCGCACGGGGGGCTCCGCCGCCAGGGGCCAGTGGAACAGCAGCAGGAAGGCCGCTACCACCACCGCGCTGGCGGACAGGGCCACCGGCAGCCGCGCCGCCCACTCCGACACGCCGAAGAGGCGAAAGCTGAGGGCCACCAGCCAATACCCCCACACCGGGTAGTCGAAGAAGCGCTCGCCGTTCCACCAGGGGGTGACCCAGTCCCCGCGCTGCTGCATCTGGTGGGCCACTTCCACAAACAGGGCCTCGGTCTTGTCCGTCAACCCCAGGCTGCCCAGGCCGTGGAAAAAGGCCAGCCAGCAGAGCAGCACCAGGGCCAGCGCACTGAGCCAGGGCCAGCGCGCGCGGGTCACAGGGAGGCTGGAGTTCGCCATTCGCTCGGGGATCGTCAAGCGGCGCGGGCGGGGCGGTGGCAAACCTAGGCTGCGACATCGGCCGCTACGGGCTGGCGTCCCCGCTACGGGCTGTTCCAGACGAAGCGGGAGGAGGCGGCGTAGTTCCAGACGAACACCACCACGATGCCGGCCAGCTGGGCCCAGAGCGTGTCGTGGGCCACCAGTCTGTAGAAGGCGGAGGCCACCCCCACGTTCGCCAGCACCGGCAGGGAGGCCACCACCAGAAACTTCAGCAGGCCCCGCAGCAAGGCCAGCCCCTGTTGACGCTGAAAGCGGAAGGTGAGGGAGTTGTTGATCAGGTAGTTGGAGGTGGCTGCCGCCAGCACCGCCGGCGGCAGGGCCTGCGCGAAGTCCAGCCCCAGCCCCATCAGCAGGTGACTGGCCGCCAGTTGCACCAGCACCCCGCTGGCCCCCACCAGGGCGAAGCTGATCGCTCGCCGCGGCACGCTGCGCCAGAGAAGGGTGTGCAGGATCGACACCCCCAGATCCCAGACGATCGCCAGATCCAGCTTGGAGCTGCCGGCGATGCGGGGCTGGAAGCGAAGCGGCACCTCCTCCACCCGCAGGCACCCGCCGCTGATCGAGAGGAGTTCGTAGAGAAATTTGAACCCGTTCACATCGATGCGGCGCACGAAGGGCAGGGTCGTCTCGGGGCGCAGCACGAAGAAGCCGCTCATGTAGTCGGTGAGCTGGCGGTAGCAGGGCAGGCTGAAGCGGGCGACAGCGTTCGCCCAGGTGGAGTTGCGTTCGCGCCTCTCACTCAGGCCATGGATGCGGGCCCGGGGGTGGAAGCGGCTGCCGATCACCAGATCGGCCTCGCTGCGCTGCAGGGCCGCCACGGCGGCGGACACCGTGGCGGGCTCGTGCTGGCCATCGCAGTCCATCACCACCACCAGATCGCCGGTGGCATCGAGGATGCCCTCCTTGATCGCGCTGGAGAGGCCGGCCCGACCCACCCGGCGCACCAGGCGGACCGCCGCATAACGGTGCGCCAGCTGGCGCACCACATCGGCGGTGCCGTCGGCGGAATCGTCGTCCACAAACAGGATCTCGAGGTCGCAAACCCCCTGCAAAGGCAGAAGTTCGACAACGATGGGCTCGATGTTGTCGCGCTCGTTGAAGGTGGGCAACACCACCGACAGACGGAGCGGCGGCGGGGAGGGGGCGCTCAACCGTCTCTCCTCGGGCGCCGGCGGGCGCCTACTTGATGTACTCCTTCAGAACACCGTTGCGGTTGGGGTGCCGCAATTTGCGCAGCGCCTTGGCCTCGATCTGGCGAATCCGCTCCCGGGTGACATCAAAGATCTGGCCGATCTCTTCGAGGGTCTTCATCCGGCCGTCGTCGAGCCCGTAGCGCAGCCGCAACACATCCCGCTCCCGCGGGCTGAGGGTGGCGAGCACCCCTTCGAGATCCTCGCGCAGAAGGTTTTTGGCGACGTCCTGCTCCGGGTTTTCGATGTCGGCCTCGATGAAGTCGCCAAGCCGCGAATCCTCCTCCTTGCCGATGGGTGTTTCCAGGGAGATCGGCAGCTGGGCGCTCTTGGCGATAAACCGCAACTTTTCGATCGTCATTTCCATCGCTTCAGCAATCTCCTCCTCCGTGGGCTTGCGGCCAAACTCCTGGCTGAGGGTTTTGGTGGTCTTCTTGATGCGGGAGATCGTTTCGTAAAGGTGTACCGGCAAACGAATCGTGCGGCTCTGATCGGCGATGGCGCGGGTGATCGCCTGGCGGATCCACCAGGTGGCGTAGGTGGAAAACTTGTAGCCCTTCTCGTGGTCGAACTTCTCGGCGGCGCGGATCAGGCCGAGGCTGCCCTCCTGGATCAAATCCTGGAAGGACAGACCGCGGTTCATATATTTCTTGGCGATTGAAACCACCAGGCGCAGGTTGGACTGCACCATCTTTTCCTTGGCGCGGCGACCGAGCATCAGCCGCCGGCGGAACTTGAGGGGCGTCATCTCGAACATCTCCGCCCATTCGGCCGTCTGGGGCAGGCGGCCGTGGTCGGTCTCGAATTCCGTCGCCTTCTCCTCCAGCTCCAGCAGGTCGGCGATCTTGCGGGCCAACTCGATCTCCTCATCCGGGCGCAGCAGCCGGATGCGGCCGATCTCCTGCAGATAGACGCGGATGGAATCCTCGGTGTACACCCCCTTGGGGCCCACCTTGATGCTGGCGAGGGCCCGGGCGTTCTTGGCCTCCGGCTTCTCGGTCGCCTCCTCCGCAAACCCCAGCTCCTCCCCGCCCGGAAGCGCGGCCTCCAGCAGCAGTTCGTCCGCCCCCACCTCCAGCGCCTCGGCGGGTTTCTCCTCCTTGGCCTTGGCCTTCGCCTTGCTCTTCGGCTTGGCCTTCGCCTTGCTCTTCGGCTTGGCGGCCGCGGCCGTGGCGGATTTGGCGGCCGCCGCGCCGCCGGCCTTTGCGGCCCCCGTGCCGGCCGCCTTTTTGGCAACCGCGCTGGCCGACTTCGCGGCCTTGACGGCCGAAGGGGTCACCGGCTGGATGTCAATCCGTTCACCGTCCACCGACACCGTGGCGACGATCTCCGGAACGGCGCGGGTGGGGGCGGAGCTGGCCTTGGTGGTGGTGGCAGGACTCATGGCAACGGAGCGGAAGCGAGGAGGGCGGAAAAAACACGGAAAGGGGCCGGCCCCAGGGGGAAGGCACACCGGCAATACACGAAAACGAACCCATCCGCTCTGCCAGCTCCCCGCTGGGGAACCCCGCGAGGAGGACGGGGCGGAGCGAAGCAAAGCGACTTGGCAGCGCGGCGGCAGGACGGCAAAGATTCAGAAGACTGGCCGAAAGGCGATACGCAGCGAGGCAGCGCGGGGAGCGGAGCTTCAGGGGGGAGACCGGGGAGGACCCTCGCGTGGGTGGGTGGGGGGTGGCCGCGGGGGAAGGCCGTGACCGGGACAGCACTGTCAGGGGTGATCGCAGACTGGAGGGCCGCTGGAGGGAGGAAATCTCCCAGGCTCACTCGAAGGGTCTTCCCACTGGACGGAACGCTGTCTCGTTCCGACGGCAGCCGGATGGACTGCCCAACGCTCTCATCTTAGGAATGGCGGGAGTCGTTCGCAAGATTGACGGCCTTCCCCCTCGATCCTCGCCCCTGCTCCCCCCCCGGCGACGCCGGGGCTCCCTGGGTGGAGGTCTGGCTGGAAGCTGGGCGGGAGGGCCGGGCCTTCACCTACGCCAATCCCGCGGGGCTGCCGGTTGGGGTGGGGGATCTGGTGGCGGTTCCCCTGCAGGGTCGTCGCCATGCCGGACTGGTGGTCGGCTGCCTCAGCGAGCGTCCCGCGGTGTTGGAGGGCCGACAGACCCAGCCGCTCGGCGCCGTGCTGCAGCCGGCCGCCGTCGATCCCAGCTGGCGGGAGCTGATCGACGCGGTGGCCGACCTCTGCCACACCAGTCGCTTTCGCACCCTGAAAAGCGCTCTGCCGCCGGGGTGGCTGGGCCAGCGGCGACCGGGTTCTCCGCCGGGGGCCGGCCGGCCGCTGCTGTGGATGGAGCGGGTGGTGCCCGCGCCCGAGGGGGAGAGGGAGCTCGCCCCCCGCCAGCAGAGCCTCCTGGCCTGGCTGGCGGAGCGCGGCAACGGGGCCCTGCTGCGCGACCTGCTGGAGCGGGGCGGCTTCAGCCGAGGCCTGATCGACACCCTGGAGCGGCGCGGCTGGCTGCGACGGCGCACGGTGCGGGTCGCCGCACTGGCGCCCGAGGGACCGGCCCCGGGAGCCCCCCTGGCCGCCAATGCGGAGCAGCGGGAGGCCGTGCAGGCGATCGCCGCGGCTCCGGCCGGGCAGGTTCTGCTGCTCTGGGGCGTGACCGGCGCCGGCAAGACGGAGGTGTATCTGCAGGCGGCAGCGCGGGAGCTGGCGGAGGGCCGCAGCGTGCTGCTGCTGGCTCCGGAGATCGGTCTGATTCCCCAACTGCTGGATCGTGCCCGCCACCGCTTCGGGCCGGGGGTTCTCGAATACCACAGCGGCATGGGGACGGCGGAGCGGGTGCGGGCCTGGCGGGCCTGCCTGGAGGCGGGGGCCGCCGGGACCCCCCGATTGGCGGTGGGCACCCGCTCGGCGGTGTTCCTGCCCCTGGAGCGCCTCGGGCTGATCGTGCTGGACGAAGAACACGACACCTCCTACAAGCAGGACAGTCCCATGCCCTGCTACCACGCCCGGGACGTGGCCCGGCTGCGGGCCCGCCTCGGCGGGGCCAGGCTCGTGCTCGGCAGCGCCACCCCCTCGCTGGAGAGCTGGAGCCGCTGCCACGGGCCGGCCGCCGATACCCGCCTGCTGCGTCTGACGGGCCGCATCGGCGGCCGGCCGCTCCCGCCGGTGCGGGTGGTGGACATGCGCCTGGAGCTGGCGGAGGGCCACCGCCACCTGATCAGCCGGGCCTTGATGGAGCGTCTTTCCCTGCTGCCGGCGCGCGGCGAGCAGGCGGTGGTGCTGGTGCCGCGCCGGGGGTACCGCTCGTTCCTGAGCTGTCGCAGCTGCGGGACGGCGGTGCTCTGCCCCCACTGCGACGTGGCCCTCACGGTCCACCGCAGCGGCGCTCAGGAATGGTTGCGCTGCCACTGGTGCGACCACCGCCAGGCGATGGGGAGCCGCTGCGGCCACTGCGGCTCCTCGGCCTTCAAGCCGTTCGGGGCCGGCACCCAGCGGGTGCAGGAGCAGCTGGCCAAGGAGCTGGCGGGCCTCCGACTGCTGCGCTTCGACCAGGACACCACCGGCGGCCGGGACGGCCACCGCCAGCTGCTGGAGCGCTTCGCCGCCGGGGAGGCCGACGTGTTGGTGGGAACCCAGATGCTGGCCAAGGGGATGGACCTGCCGCGGGTCACCCTGGCGGCGGTGCTGGCGGCCGATGGCCTGCTCTACCGCCCCGACCTGCGGGCCGCGGAGCAGAGCTTGCAGCTGCTGCTCCAGCTCGCCGGCCGCGCCGGCCGCGGCGAACTCCCCGGCGAGGTGCTGGTGCAGACCTACTGCCCGGACCATCCCGTGATCCGGCACCTGGTGGACGGCCGCTACGAGCGCTTCTTGGAGGAGGAGCTGGAGCTGCGCCGCCACGGCTCCCTGGTGCCCTTCCGCCGGGCCGCCCTGCTGCGCCTGGCCGGCCCCGTCGCCAGCCTCACCGCCACCGCCGCCACCGCGCTGACCGAACGGATCCGGCCGCAGCTGGAGCGCTCCGGCTGGTGCGCCATCGGTCCGGCACCGGCGCCGGTGGCCAGGGTGGCGGGCCGCAGCCGCTGGCAGGTGTTGCTCCACGGACCCGCCGCCCCCGCCACGGAAGGGGAACGGTTGCCCCTGCCCCCGGAGGCGGAGCTGCGCGCCCTGCTGCCGGCGGGCCTCCACCTCACGATCGATCCCGATCCCCTCCAGCTCTGAGCCACCGCTCAGGCCGGCAGCTGGGGCAGGCCATAGCCCAGCGCCTGGCGCATCCGCTGCAGGCCCAAGGCCAGCCCCAGCGCCCCGGCAACCCCCAGGCTGCCGAGCCCCAGGGGACTCCAGCGCCAGCAGCGCACCTCCAGGCGGTTCGCCCTCCCGACCGCCAGGGGCCAGCGCATCCCGTCGCCCTCCACCATGGCGGGCCGGGGGCTGGCGATCCGCACCGCCCGGGGCCGGAGGGGGGCCAGCCCCACCTCGAGCCGCAACCCGGGCAGGGGCTCCAGGGGGGTGAGGTCGATCTCCAGGCTCAGCCGCTGGCGGACCCCCAGCAGCCAATTGCGCTCGCGCAGCTGCAGCCGCGGCGCGGGCAGCTCCGCACCGGCCAGCGCCGCGGCCCGCTCCAGGCTGGTGGCCAGAGCCTCCAGGGCCCGGGGGGCGGGCAACACCGGGGTGCGCAGCAGACGGTGATCGTCGCGACCCTCCAGGCGGAAACCACGGCTGGAGAGATCCGCGGCGATGCGCTGCTCCCAGGGGGTGGGCTGGCCGGAGGGGCTGCGGAGGTGATGGCTCAGCTGCAGCCGCCCCGGACCCGCGAAGTGCAGATCGCTGCGCACCTCCATGCACCCCCCCAGCAGGGCCGCGAGCAGCAGGGCCACCAGCAGCAGGCCGGCCAGGGCGGCAAATCCCAGGGGGGGCCGCGTCGGGCCGACCGGTGGGGGCGGCGGCGGCGGCGGCTCCTGACGGCGACGCCCCCCCGCCCGGGGTCCCAGGCTCTCCAGGGGCGCCGCCACGGAGAGGTCCGGCAGGGTGAGCGACCAGTCGCGGGGGCGGGTCAGGGCCGGCGCTTCGAGCACGTAGAGAAGGTCCCGGGCCCGGGCGCGCAGGGCCGGATCGCGGCAGTCCTGCACAGCGCGGCAGCATTCGAGCGCCCGCTCGCTCTCCCCCTGGCCCATCAGGGCGGTGGCGATCAGCAGGCGCACGCCGGCCCCGAGCGGGGTGCGGGGGCCCTGGCGCTCGGCCAGGGGTTCGAGCAGGCCCAGCACGCGGCCATAGTTGCCCCGGTCCAGGGCCTCGCGGGCGGCGGCGAGGGTGGCGGCCTGTTCGTCATCGACCATGGCGGCGGTTCAACTCGGCGGTGGCGGACTCCCCGAGAGCATCGTGCCGATGCCGGCGTCGCTGAACACCTCCAGCAGCAGGGAGTGGGGGATCCGGCCATCGACGATGTGGGCGGCGCGCACCCCCTGGGCCAGGGCGCGGATGCAGCATTCCGTCTTGGGGGTCATGCCCCCGGCCACCACGCCCTTGGCGATCAGCTCCCGCGCTTCGGAGAGCCCGAGGTGACGGATCAGGGAGGCGGGATCCGCCCGGTCGCGCAGGATGCCCGGGGTATCGGTGAGGAGCACCAGCTTCTCGGCCTGCAGCGCCGCCGCCAGCTCCCCTGCGACGGTGTCCGCGTTGATGTTGTGGGCCTGGCCGTCGGCATCGGGGGCCACGCTGGAGATCACCGGCAGGTAGCCGGCGTCCAGCAGCGGCTCCAGCACCGCCGGGTTGACCCCGGACACCTCCCCCACCAGCCCCAGCGAACCATTCCCGAAGGGGCGCGCCCGCACCAAACCGCCATCGCAGCCGGAGATCCCCACCGCCCGGGCCCCCACGAGGTTGAGGCCGGTGACGATCTGCTTGTTCACCCGGCCGACCAGCACCATCTCGACGATCTCCATCGTCGCCGCGTCCGTCACCCGCAGGCCCTCGTGGAAACGGGGCTCGATCGCCAGGCGGCCCAGCCACTGGTTGATCTCCGGTCCACCGCCGTGCACCACCAGCGGCTGCACGCCGACGCAGGCCAGCAGGGCCAGATCCCGGAAGACCGCCGCCCGCAGGTCGTGGCGCACCATCGCGGCGCCGCCGTACTTGACCACCATGCGCCGGCCGGCGAAGCGCTGGATGTAGGGCAGGGCCTCGCTCAGCACCGCCACCCGCAGGGCGTCGTCGTCGTGGATGAGGGGGTCGGTGCTCATGGTGGACCGGGCGGGGAGGAGGCGGGATCAGGAGGCGGGCAGCAGGGAGAGGCTGAGGCGGCCGGAGCGTTCCTCCGCCAGCTCAGCCCGCAGGCCGGGACCGAAAAAGCGGCCCAGCCGCTCGCGCCGTTCCTGCCAGCGCTCCGCTGGCACGCCGTTGAGTTCGAACAACAGGCGCAGGCCGTACCCGCCGCGATCCAGCTCCTCTACGGCGAGCAGCTGGGGCGGGGCGTCCTCATCCCACAGCTTCAACGCCTCCAGAGAACTCTCAAGGTGGGCCTTCTGGCCGTAACGCCAGCGGGTCACATCGGCCAGCAGCTTGCGCAACGGCTCGCTCGCAGGATCGTCCCGCAACGCTTGCAGGCGCTCGGGGGGGGTGAGCCGCTCGGCAGGGGGCAGCTCCGACGACTTGAGCGCCAACCCCCCCAGCAGGATCGGGATCCCGTAAAAGATCGTCGGCAGGCTGAGGTTGGCGTTGTCGTCGAGATAGGCGATCGAGCCGATCACGGTGAGCAGAGCTCCGGCGATCGTCACCAGACTGCCCGGGGAGAGGAAGGATTGCATGGCCCCATCCTCCAGCAGCAGGGGGCAGGATGGGAGCCGAAGTGTCGAGCCGATGGCCCCCACCGCCCCCTCCGATCCCCCGACCGGAGCCACCGCCTCAGCCCTCCCCGACGGCGCGTCCGGACCGGCGCCGCAGGAGCCGACCCTTCCGGAGATCCTTGAGCAGCTCCGCCAGGACAGGCTGTGGTTGCTGCGCCAGATCGACAGCGGACGCTGGCCGCAGTGGCGGCTCGATCTGGCGGCCCTGGAGCGAGAACTGGGCCAGCTCCTCGACCAGGCGGCCGAGCGCGGCGAAAGCGCCTGAGGCCCCGGGCGCTGCCCCCGCAAGCCCTCCGCTCCTGCCCGCTCAGAACGGAATCTCGTCGTCCTCCTCCAGCGGATCCACCGGCACCAGCGGCGACGTGTTCCAAACCGGCGGTGCCGCCGCCGGCGGAGCTGCGGGTCGGGCGGCAGGGGGTGCCGTTCGCCCCGCCGCTCCGGCGGCAGCCCCGGGCCGCGGGCTGGGGGCACGGGAGGGCGCAGGGGCGGGGGAGGGGGCGATGCCGGCGATCCCCGCGCTGCCCAGGGCCCCGGCGGCGCCCGCGGCGAGCGGATGCAGGCGGGAGAGCACAAACTCGGCGCGCTTTTCCTTCAACCCGTCCTGGCGCGTGACCGTGCTCATTCGCAACCGGCCCTCCAGCACCAACCGCTGTCCCACCTGAACCCGGTTCTGCAGATCCTGGGCCAGATTGCCCCAACCCACCACCTTCAGCTGGCCTGGCGGATCATCGGGCCGCAGCCCCTCCAGCCGCACCGGCATCTCGGCGACCGGCGTCTGGTTGTCCTGGGTGTACCGCAGCTGGGGTGCCTCCAGCACCTCCACCTCAAGCAGGCAGTGATTCACGCCCCGTTCCACGCATGCAAGCGCCCACTTTGATGCAAGGCCCCGCCCTTCACCAGGGGGGCGCCCCCCCGCCTCCGGAGGTGGCCTCGCGGATCTGGCTGCTCGCCGGCACGGGGGAGGGGCCGCCGCTGGCCTCCCAGCTGCTGGCCCGGGGGTGGAGCGTGCGGGTGTCGGTGGTGAGCACCGCAGCCACGCGGGCCTATGCCCCCCACCCCGGCCTGGAGCTGGGGGTGGGGGCGCTGGGGGCCGGAGCCGCCTCCGGCGACCTCGCCCCGGAGGCGGCGGTGCTCGCAGAGCTGCACGCGGCCGCCCAGCGGGGAAGGCCCTTTCGGTGGGTGATCGATGCCAGCCATCCCTTCGCGCAACGGATCAGCGCCGCCCTGGCCCTCGCCTGCGCCCAGGCAGGTCAGCCCCTGCTGCGCCTGGAGCGCCCCCTGCCGGCGGCGCCGGAGGCGACGATCCTCCCCGATCTGCCGAGCCTGGCCGGGATCGACCTGGTGGGCCGCCGGCTGCTGCTGGCGATCGGCGCCCGGCGGTTGGCCGAAGCGATGGCCCACGCCCCGCGGGCCGTGCACCACGCGCGCCTGCTGCCCCTGCCGGGCGCCCTGCGCCAGGCGATGGCGGCCGGATTGCCCGCCGGGCGGGTGGCCTGCCTGCGCCCCCCGGCGGCCACCGCCACGGCCGCGATCGAGGCGGCCCTCTGCCGTCGCTGGCGGATTGAGGCCGTGCTGTGCCGGCGTTCCGGCGGCCCCAGCGAGACCCACTGGCGACAGATCAGCGCCGCCCTGGGCCTGCGCCTGTTGCTGCTGGAGCGGCCGCGGGAGCCCCGGGGGGTGGAGCTCCTGCCGCTGGCGGCGCTGCTGGAGCGGGTGGGGGAGGCCCCGGGGCCGCTGGCCTGAGGGGCCGCGGCGGTGTCAGCCTCGCCAGCAGCGATCCCCCGACGACCCCATGGCGGAAAGGCCCCTGGAACTCGTGCTCACCGGCGAGGGCTCACCGGAGCGGGCCGAGGCCCTCGCCCTCGCCCTGCTGGAGCGCCGGCTGGTGGCCTGCGCCACCCTCCTGCCCGGCCGCTCCCTCTACCGCTGGCAGGGGCGCATCGAGAACGGGCCGGAGGTGCTGCTGCTGCTCAAAACCCAGCGGGAGCAGCTGGCTGCGCTGCGGCGGGCCCTGCACGAGCTGCACAGCTACGCGACACCCGAGTGGATTCACTGGTCTGCGGAGACGGCCGACCCCTACGCCAGCTGGCTGGGGGCGGAGCTCAGCCCAGGTGGCGAGCCACCAGCTCCGGCAGGGATGCCTGGGGGCGAGGTCCCAGCTGGGTGACCACCGCGCCGGCGCAGAGGGAGCCGAGGCGACCGCAGCGCTCGAGGCTCTCGCCGCGGGTGTGGCCATGCAGGAAGCCTGCGGCGTAGAGGTCGCCAGCGCCGGTGGTGTCCACCAGCTCGCCGAGCCGGAAGGGCTCGATCGCGATCGTTTCGTCGCCGCGCAACAGCACCGATCCCTGCTCGCTGCGGGTGAGGGCCGCGAGGCGGCAACGGCCGCGCACCTCCGCGGCGGCCTGCTCGAAATCATCGGCCTTGTAGAGGGAGGTGATCTCCATCTCGTTGGCAAACAGGATGTCGACGTGGCCGTCCACCAGCTCCTGGAAGCTCTCGCGATGGCGATCGACGCAGAAGGCATCGGAGAGGGAGAGGGCCACCTCGCCGCCGCTGGCGCGCGCCACCTCAGCGGCCGCGAGGAAGGCCTGCTTGGCCTCTTCGCTGTCCCACAGATAACCCTCCAGGTAGAGAACGCGGGCCTGGCGGACGAGATCGAGGTTGAGATCGCGGGGATCCAGGCCCACCGAGGCGCCCAGGTAGGTGCACATCGTGCGCTGGGCATCCGGGGTCACCAGGATCAGGCAGCGAGCGGTGGCCGGCCCCGTCGTGGCGGGGGGGGTCTCGAAGTGGGCTCCCACCGCGCGGATGTCGTGGCTGAAGATCGAGCCGAGCTGGTCGTCGCGGACCCGGCCGATGAAGGCGGCGCGGCCGCCGAGCTGGGCGATGCCGGCGAGGGTGTTGGCGGCCGAGCCGCCGGAGGTTTCCAGACCGGGACCGACGCTCGCATAGAGGCGTTCGGCCATGGCTTCCTCCACCAGGGTCATGGTGCCCTTGGTGAGGCCGTGGTCGTCGAGGAAGGTCTCCTCGGCTGGCACGATCACATCCACGATGGCGTTGCCGATGCCGACGACATCAAGGCTCTTCTCGGGCGGGGTCATGCGGGCGATGGCAAGGGTGGAGCGGGGAAGGGGGGAGCGGAGAAGGGGGGAGCTGGGGATCAGACGTTGAGCAGGGCCCGCTTGGGGCCGTGGATGGGATCCTCCACGACGATCGTCTGATCCCGCTGCGCCCCGAGGGAGACGATGGCGATCGGCACCTCCATCAGCTCGGCCAGGAAGCGGAGGTAGGCCATCGCGGCGGGGGGGAGGTCGTTGAGGTTGCGGCAGTCGGCCGTCGAGCACTGCCAGCCCGGCAGGGTTTCGAACACCGGGCGGCAGCGGGCGAAGTCTTCGGAGCTGGAGGGAAAATGCATGATCCGCTGGCCATCGAGTTCGTAGGCCACACACACCTGGATTTCGTCCAGCTCATCGAGTACGTCGAGCTTGGTAACCGCCAGGCAGTCCAGCCCATTCACCTGCACCGCATAGCGCCCGATCACACCATCAAACCAACCGCAGCGGCGGCGGCGGCCCGTGGTGGTGCCGAACTCCCCGCCGCGGTCGCAGAGGTGGTCGTTGAGGCTGCCCTCCAGCTCCGTGGGGAAGGGCCCCTCGCCCACCCTGGTGGTGTAGGCCTTGGCCACGCCGATCACCCGGTCGATCAGGGTGGGGCCGACCCCGGCGCCGATGCAGGCTCCGCCGGACACCGGATTGGAGGAGGTGACGTAGGGATAGGTGCCGTGATCGAGATCCAGCAGGGTTCCCTGGGCCCCCTCGAACAGGATGTTCTTGCGGGCCCGGGCCGCCTCATGGATGGTGCGGGTGCAGTCGACCACATGGGGAGCCAGACGCTGGCCGTAGCCGACGTACTCCTCGATCACCTGCTCGGGATCGAGGGTCGCGACGCCGTAGACCCTCTCCAGCAATTCGTTCTTCTCCGCCAGCGGTCCGAGCAGGCGATCGCGCAGCCGGCCGGGGTCGAGAAGGTCGATCACGCGGATGCCATTGCGCTCCGCCTTGTCGGCATAGGTGGGGCCGATGCCCCGGCCTGTGGTGCCGATGCGGCGGTCGCCGCGACGCTGTTCCATCGCCCGATCCAGCAGGCGGTGGTAGGGCATCGTGACGTGGGCCGTGGAGGCCAGCTTGAGGCCGGACACATCGATGCCGTAGGCGATCAAGGTGTCGATCTCCCCGAGCATCACCTTCGGGTCGACAACGGTGCCGGAGCCGATCAGGCAGGTGGTGTCGGGGTAGAGGATGCCGGAGGGGATGAGGTGCAGCTTGAGAACCCTGTGGTCCACCACGATCGTGTGGCCCGCGTTCACTCCGCCCTGGTAGCGCACCACCACATCGGCGGAGCGACTCAGGAGATCGGTGATCTTGCCCTTCCCCTCGTCGCCCCACTGTGCACCGATGACGACAACGTTGGCCAAGGACACCGCGGCCCTGAGCCGCCCGGAAGCACAAGGGACGAGCCTCTCAGAACGAGGGGCCGTTCGTCAAAGAGCGGCCCTCCCGCGGTTCAGGCTCCCCGGCTGACGCTGGTTTCCGCCTTGCGCAGCTCCTTCTCCAGACGGCTGCGCAGGGCGTCGGGCAAGGGGCGGTTGGCGTAATTGGCGTAGTGGCCGGCCAGGGAGTTGAGGGCGGTCTGCATCGTCGTGAACGACGGCAGGCTGCGCAGCTCGCCGCGGGGGCGGTAGCGGGAGGTCCAGTCGTTGATGATCGCCTTGGCACGGGCTTCCGCCGCGCCCCGCTCCGGGGCGTCCTGGGGTTGGGCGATGGTGGCCAGCAGGGTCTGGGCCGTCAGCACGGTGTCCTCCACATAGTTGCCGGTGAGGCCGGTGCCGGCGCCGCTGCAGGCGGTGAGCGTGAGGGTGAGGCAAAGGCAGAGAGCCACCATTGTGCGGAGCACGGCTCGGCGCAGGAAAGCGACCATGGCGGAGGGGCGGGAATCGACCCGGCAGGGGTCAGCGGATCCTACGGGCCCCCCCAGGGCGGGCCTCAGGCGGGGGCGAGGCCGCGGCGTTGTTCCGGCAGCAGGGCCAGCAGGCGCTCCACCGCCCCCGCGGCGCTGAGCTCGGCGCGGGCGTCGGGCGCGCGGCGCTCCACCAACTCCACCAGGCCCGCGGACGCGCCTCGGCCCACCACCAGGCGCCAGGGGATACCGATCAGATCGGCATCCTTGAACTTCACCCCGGCGCGCTCGGGGCGGTCGTCCAGCAGGGCGTCGACGCCGGCTTCGCGCAGCTGGCCGTAGAGCCCTTCGGCCAGCTCCACCTGCTGGGAATCCTGGGCATTGGCGATCACCACGATCACCTCAAACGGGGCGATCGACACCGGCCAGCGGATGCCGTCCCCGTCGTGGTGCTGCTCGACGGCGGCTTGGGCAAGTCGGGAGACACCGATGCCGTAGCACCCCATCCACAGGGCTTCCGCCTCGCCGGATTCGTTGGTGAACCGGGCGTCGAGCGCCTCCGAATACTTGCGGCCGAGCTGAAAGATGTGCCCCACTTCGATGCCGCGGGCCGCCTCCAGCCGTTGGGCGGGATCGTGGCGGCAGCGGTCACCGGGCTGGGCGGCCCGCAGCTCGACGCTCTCCGGTGCGCCGCCCAGATCGCTCCAGCGCACCCCCACCCGGTGCCGATCCGGGGCGTTGGCGCCGCAGACGAACCGCTCCAGGTCGGTGGCGGTGGGATCCGCGAGGCGGAGGAAGGCGCGGCGATGGGGGGTGACGGGGGGCCGCGCTTCCCCCGAGATGGCCGCTACCGCAGAAGGGCTGGCGGAGAGAACGGCGTCGTCGAGGTCGGGGCCGAGGAAACCGAAAGGGATCGGCGCCAGGGCCAGATCCAGCCTCCATTCCCGGCAGCGCTCCGCATCGAGCGGGGCGATCTCCAGCAAGGAGGCAGACCCCTGCGGCATCCTCGCCGCCACGGCGTTGGTGAGCTTCACCTCGTTGAGCTGCTGGTCGCCCCGCAGGCTCACCAGCAGCGGTTGCACCGTCCCATCGGCCAGGCGGGCCAGCAGCAGCAGCACCTTGACGATCTGGCTGGGGTCGAAACCGTGGCCGCGGCCCAAGGCCTCGATCGAACTCTGGCCAGGGGTCTCCAGCTCCGAAGGGCCTTCGCCCACCCCGGCCTGCGGGAGGGGCAGGGCCTCGCCGGGGAGGGAGACGGCGCGCTCCTGGTTGGCGGCATAGCGGCCGTCGGGGCTGGCGAGGATGAGATCCTCACCGGAATCAGCCGTGACCATATATTCCTGACTGGCCGAACCGCCAATGGCGCCGCTGTCCGCCTCGACCGCCACGGTCCGCAGTCCGCAGCGGGCAAAAATGCGGCGGTAGGCCTGGTCCATCTCGCCGTAGGTGCGCCGCAGGCAGGCTTCGTCCGCATGGAAGGAATAGCCGTCTTTCATGATGAACTCCCGCCCCCGCAGCAAGCCGAAACGAGGCCGAATCTCATCCCGGAATTTGGTCTGAATTTGGTAGAGGCTCGCCGGCAGCTGCCGATAGGAGCGCAGCAGGTCGGCCGCCAGACTGGTGATCACCTCCTCATGGGTGGGCCCCAGGCCGAGCTCCCGGCCCTGACGGTCTTCGAGGTGGAACATGATCCCCTCCCCAGCGGTGTAGCCCAGCCAGCGCCCGCTGCGCTCCCAGAGCTCGGCCGGTTGCAGCTGGGGCAACAGGGTCTCGAGGGCACCGGTGCCGTCGAGCTCCTCGCGCACGATGGCGGAGATTTTGCGCAGCACCCGCCAGAGCAGGGGGAGATAGGCATAGATGCCGGGAGCGAGCCGTCGGATGTATCCGCCCCGCAGCAACAGTTTGTGGGACGGGATGTCGGCCTCCGCCGGATCATCCCGCAGCGTCACCAGCATCAGGCGGGAGACGCGCATGGCGGAAAAGATCAAGAGCTCTTCTGGACGCTATCACCGCAGCTGCGGCAGGGACGCTGCGGAAACCGGAGCGATGGGGTGAGTAGCCACAGGCGAGAACCATAGACCTCTGCTAGGGTCCGCCATCACGAACCGCCCTCTAGGTCGTCACATGCTCGCGCAGCCTGGGTCCCTGCCCAATGGATCCCCGAACGGATCTCTGCAGAAGCCGCCGCTGCCCTACTCCTCCCAGCAATCCGGTTCCATGGCATCCAACCCCCCGTCAAACCCTTCCCAGGAAGCCATGACCGCACCCCCTATCCAGGGAACCAGCCACGATCCTAGCGACGCTCTGGCCCACGCCGACTTGGTCGACGGGGGTGCCGATGCCCTGCTCGGCATCGAGGAAGTGCAGAAATCCTTGAATCGATCGCGAGCCTCGGTGTATCGCTACACCAACACCGACCCCCGCAACCTCAACCCCCCCTTCAACCCTCGCCGCCTCAACGCCGAGTATCGCAGCGATCAGAAAGAGCCGCTGATGTTTCACCCCAACGAAGTGGCCCGCTTCGCTCGCGACATCCTGCGGATCAAGGAGGTGACCGTGGAAGTGCTCAATTCCCCCTCCACGGCCACCCAGCAGTTGCTCGGCTCGATCCTTGAGGAATTGCGGGCCATTCGCCGCCTCCTCGACGCGGTGGGCACCTCCCCCGCCAACCTCGATGCGCACCGCCAGCAGCACGACCGCTCCCGCCCCGCCGCCTGAGCCGCCCCACCGCCTTGCCCGCCCAGTCGCCTTGCCCGCCCAGTCGCCTTGCCCGTCCCGTCGCCGGAGCGCGCCGGTCGGCCTAGGCCGGATTTCCCTACTCCGCCCCCGGCACCGCCGGAAAAGGGGTGCCAGGATCGGGAGGACATCGAGTCGCGAACCGGTGGGGCGAAACCTTCGCCCCACGGCCCCATGGATCAAGCCCCCACCCTTCCCCATTCCCGCAGCCTCCGCTCCAAGACCCTGCGCCGCCAGGCCCGGCACGAAGCCGCGGCCCACGCCACCACGCTCGATCCGCCCGTCGGCGAGGTCCCGCTCGATTCCGGGGAGGACCCCGAGAGTCCGGGCCCGCCTTCTCCCTTGGATTTCCCCTCCTCTGCGGGGGGCAGCCCCACCGATCCCTTGGCCGAACCCCTCGCCGCCCTGCTGGGCGCGGCGCTGGCCCTCGTCAGCCTGGTGGTGCCCCTGTTTGCTGTGGTGAGCGATCCGCCCCGGATCCCCCCGTCAACTCCCGTCGAGGCCGGCGCCGCCAGCCCCCGCCCCAGCGCTCCCTGAGCCCCCATCGCGGCGCTGCAGCAGAAATCCCTGCACGTCCAGGGCTTGAAAGAAGAGGGCGGGGTCGCTGAACCCCGCCGCGTTCACCAGGGCCGTCAACCGCGCCAGACCGATCGGATGAAGGCCCCCGGCCAGCTTCGCCAGCGCCTCGGCCGACTCCACCACCCCGCTGGCGCGTTGAAACCCCAGCCAGGCCCCCTGCATCTGCGCTTGCAACGGCGAATGGCTCGAACGCATCAGATCCACCAGCACAAGCTGGCCCCCGGGCCGGAGGCTCCGCGCCAGGGCGGCCAGAAAGCGAAGCTTGGTGCCGTCGTCGGGCAAAGACTGCAGCACCAGGACCGAAAGGGCTCCGGCAAAGGCGGGATCGTCGCCGAGCTCCTCCACGGCGGTACAGCGCCAATGCACCGGGGAGCCCTCCCCGAGCCGGGCGCGGGCGATCGCGAGCATTTCGGCGGAGGGATCCAGGGCGGTCAGCCGCCAATCGGGACGCTGCTCCCGCGCGGCCAGGAGCTCCGCGCCGGTGCCGCAGCCCGCCACCAAAACGGCGGCTTCGGGAAGGGAGGCGAGGGGCGAAGCCGCCAGCAACGCCACCGCCAGACGCGCCAGGCTGGCGTAGCCGGGGATGAGCTGCTGAGCCACCAGGTCGTAGCCGCTGCCGGGGGCGGTCGCCTCCGGCAGCGGGGGGGGAAGCGGGTCGGGCGCCGACAAGGTCCGACAGGCAGAGGGAGGGGTTGATCGTAGGCAGGGAGGCGGCTGTGGGCAGCGGCCTCACCGACGGTGCGATTCGCGCGGCCGCGGCCGCGTCGCGGTGGGGGGTGTGGCTTAAGTTGGCCTGGCCCATTCCCCTGAGTCGCGTGCCCACCATCCGTTTCGAACGCGAAGGCCAGCAGGTCGGCTGCATCGAGGGTGCCAACCTGCGGAAGGCGGCTCTCGACGCCGGGATCAACCCCTACACGGGTCTCAACAACCTCAACAATTGCGGCGGCCTCGGCCAATGCGGGACCTGCGTGATGGAGGTCCTGGAGGGCGAGCGCAACCTCTCGCCGCGCAGCGACGTGGAGGAGGTGTACCTGGCCGACCGTCCGGCGAATTTCCGCCTCAGCTGCCGCACCGCGGTCTACGGCGACGTCACCGTCCGCACCCGCCCGGAGAATGCGGTGGGCAAGGGCTCCAACAGCCTGGTGGGGGCTCTCAAGGCCCTGGTGGGTCGCAAGTAGGGATCGCCCCCATCGCCACCGCGTC
>JBIPMZ010000092.1:0-8100 GCA_044376165.1 Cyanobium sp. | reverse complement strand
GTCTGCCTTTGGAGGAGCTGCGCCGCTGGAGTCGGGTGCTGCAGGCGGGCATGGTGGCCGAGCAGCTGCTTTACGGCGAGAGTTTCGGCGGTGCCGACGACCGGGCCCTGCTCGGACGCCTCTGGGGGATTTCCGGCCACGATGTGGGCACCGCCCAGAGGGAGCAGCGTCAAGCCCGCCGGGAGGTGCTGCAGCGCCTGCGCCGCGACCGGCAGGCCCTGGAAACCCGGGCGGCTGCCCTCCTGGCCACCGCCCCGCGCCTCGGCCGGTCCGTCGGCGCGAGTGAGGCGGCATGAGCCTGGCGGTCCTCGACTGCCCCACCGGCCTGGCCGGCGACATGCTGCTGGCGGCCCTGTTCGATCTCGGCCTGCCGGAGGCGGTGGTGCACCAGCCGCTGGCGGCCCTGGGTTTGGAGGGCCGCTATCGCCTGCACTGCGCGGAGGCGCGCAGCGGGGGCCTGCGGGGCCGCCGACTCGATGTGGAATCCCTGGAGCCGGAGCCCCCCCACCGCCCCTGGGGCCCCCTGCGGGAGCGCCTTGCGGCCGCGCCGCTGCGGCCGGCGCTGCGGGAGCGGGTGCTGGCGGTGTTCGGCCTGCTGGCGGAGGCGGAGGCGGCCGTGCACGGGCACGCGCCGGAGCAGGTGCATTTCCACGAGGTGGGCGCCCTCGATGCCCTGGTGGACATCGTCGGTGTATGCGCCGGCCTGGGGCATTTCGGGATCGAGCGGCTGCTCTGCGCCGTGCCGCCGGCGGGGCACGGCAGCGTGATGACCGCCCACGGGCGGCTGCCCCTGCCGGCGCCGGCGGTGCTGGAGATCGCCCGCCGCTGCGCCATCCCCCTGGCCGCCTGCGATGACTTTCCCCCCGGAGAGCTCACCACCCCAACCGGCCTGGCGTTGGCGGCCTGCTGGGCGGAGGGGTTCGGGCCGCCGCCGGCCCATCTGCCCCGGGCGGTGGGGGTGGGCCTGGGCCACCGCCGCCTGGATCGCCCCAACCTGCTGCGGCTGGTGCTCGCCAGCCCCGTGGCGACGGGCGATCCCGGCGAGCAGCTGGAGCCGTTGCTGCAGCAGCAGGCCCAGATCGACGACGCCACCGCCGAGGATCTGGCGTTTCTGGCGGAGGCCCTGCGGGAGGCCGGGGCGGTGGAGGTGTTCAGCCAGCCGATCGGGATGAAGAAGGGTCGAACCGGCACCTTGCTCACGGCCCTGCTGCCGCCGGAGCTGGCCCCGCGTCTGCGGCAGGTGTGGTGGCGCCACGGCACGAGCCTGGGGGTGCGGGAGCAGCGGCAGGAGCGCTGGATCCTGCCGCGGGAGCTCCTGCGGGTGGCCACCCCGCTCGGACCGGTGCGGCTGAAGCGGGCGTCGCTGCCGGGCGGGGGGGAGCGCTACAAGGCGGAGCATGGCGATCTGGCGGCCCTGGCCCGGGAGCACAATCTGTCTTTGCAGGAGGTGCGGGAGCTGGTGGAACGGGCGCGGCAGGAGGAGCGATGACCCCCCGCTGGCCAGTCCCGGGGCTCGCGGCGCTGAAGGTGCCGGGTGGCTGGCGGCTGTGGATCTCGCTGATGAGCCTCGGCTTCGTGCTGGCGGCCCTGGTCAGCCATGGCCGCCAGCTGCTGCTGATGCGGCTCGACCCCCAGGGTTGGCTGTGGTTGCTGCTGGGCCTCGGGCTGAGCGTGCTGAGCGTGGTGGTGAACGGTCTGGCCTGGGGCGTGGTGCTGCGCTGGCTGGGGCTCCAGCCGCGCTGGGAGCCGCTGTTGAGCCTGTACATGGCCACGAATCTGCGCAAGTTCCTGCCCGGTGGCTTCTGGCACCTGGCCAGCCGCGTGCAGGTGCTGCGCTCCGGCCCCCCCGCCGCCCCCCTCCCCGGCCTGGTGAGCACCCCGATGGCGCTGCTGGCCACCCTGCTCGATCCCCTGCTGGCGGCGATCGCGGCCCTCGCGCTGCTGGCCCTTGGCGGCTGGCAGGGCGGATTGGCGCTGGTGGGGCTGCTGCCCCTGGCGCTGCTGCGGCCCCGCTGGCTCAATCCGCTGCTGGTGCGGCTGGAGCGCAGCCGCGCCCGGGCCCTGGGGCTGGAGCGGGAACTGGAGCGGGAGGGATTCGGCGCCGCCCGCACCGCCCCGCTCTCGGGCTGGCCCTGGCCGCCGCTGCTGGCGGAGCTGGCCTTCGTGCTGTTGCGCTTTGCGGGCTTCGCCTGTTGCGTATGGGCCTTCGATCTGCAGCTTTCCACCGATTGGCGCCCCTGGCTGGCGGGCTTCTGCCTGGCCTACACCGCCGGCTTGGTGGTGCCCGGGGCGCCGGGGGGGCTGGGGGTGTTCGAGTCGGTGCTGCTGCTGCGCCTGGCGCCCCAGATCCCGGAGGCGTCGCTGCTGGCGGTGGCGCTCAGCTATCGGTTGCTGGTGACGGGGGGAGATCTGCTGGCGGCCGGCCTGGCGGAGCTGGACGCGCGCCTGGCGCGCCGCTGGCCCGCGGCCCCGGCGGCGACCAAGGCCGGGCGGGCATTTCCCCGCCCTCCAGCGTAATCTGAGGTTGTAACGGCCTCTCCGTGGCGACCCCCCCTTCCAGCGCTCCGCTCCGAAGGGTCTCCCCGGGCCCCTCTCCCGCCGCCGGTGCGTCCCCCGGTGGCGGGGCGTCTCCCGGTGGCGGAGGGTTGCGCACGAGCCTGCACGACCGGGGCCAGCGGCTCACCCCCCAGCGGGAGCGGGTGTTGCGCCTGTTTGAGCGCATCGGTGAGGGAACGCACCTGAGCGCGGAGGAGGTGCATCGGCAGCTGGAGAACGCCCGGGAGCGGGTGTCCCTGGCGACGGTGTACCGCACGTTGCGGCTGCTGAGCTCGATGGGCCTGCTGCAGGAGCTGGAGCTGCCGGAGGGGGGCCGGCGTTTCGAGCTGGCCAGCGGCACCCACCGGGAGCACCACCATCTCGTGTGTGTGCGCTGCGGTCGCACGGAGGAGTTTGAAAACGGCGCGGTGCTGGCGGCCGGGGAGGTGGCGGCGGACGGCCACGGCTTCCGGTTGCTCGAATGCGTGCTGACCGTGCGGGCCCTCTGCCCCGCCTGCGCCGCGGCGAGCCCCGGCTGAGTTTGGCCGCCGGATCCGCCGGGTTGCCTTGCCGCGTTGTCGCCGCCCGGGAGCGGGGCGCGCTTGCAACAGACTCCTGCTATTGAGAATCGCTTGCAAAAGGGTGGGGTGCTTGTTTAGGTTGAGAGTCATTCGCAACAAGCCCGGTTCGCCGCTCGCCCCTCCCCCGATGAGCCTTCGCCTCTCCCCTGCTTCCTGCGCCACCGCCCCCGTTGCCGCCCCCGTTGCCGCTCCCGTGATCGATCCCGGTGCCGTGCGTCTGCCGGCGGGCCAGTGCGTGCTGCTGGATCCCACGCCGCGCCCTGACGCCACCTGCCTGGAGGTGCTCGACGGGGTGGCGCGGGTGTTTTGCCCCTGCGAGGAAACCGAAGGCATGACGCTGGCGTTCCTGCAGGCGGGCGATCAGCTCCGCACCGACCGCCTCTGCAGCGAGGGGGTGTGCGTGGAGGCGTTGACGCCCCTGTGCTTCCGCAGCCAGGCCGAACCGCGGGAAGGCCACGGCTTCGATCCGGTGAACGAATGGACCCTGCAGCTGCTGCGCATCCGCCACCTGGGCAGCGCCGAGCAGCGGCTGCATGCCCTGCTGGCCCTGCTGGTGCGCCGCCTGGGCCGCCGCTGCGGCGCCTGGTGCGACCTGCCCTTTCGCCTCACCCACGAGCGCATCGCCGAGCTGATCGGCACCACCCGGGTCACCACCACCCGCCTGATCTCCCGCATCCGCGCCGCCGAACTCCTGGAGGTGCCCAGCGGCGAAACGGGCCTGCGCCTGGCCCCCTCGCTGGTGGAGAACGCTCCGCTGGCCGCCGCCTGAATCCGCCCCGCACCTCCACCGCTCCCATCCGCTCTCCCTCCGATGTCGTTTCCCCTTTCCCAGCGCCTGTCCGCCTGGTTGGGCCGCCTGCCCCGGCCCGAGCTGCGGCGGGCGAAGAAGACAGGCTGCCGCCGCCGCAAGTGCTCGAAATGGAAGGGCGGTTGCTGCCGTTGCGGGCGAGAGTGAGGGAGGGAGCGCCTTCCGTTCCATAGCGCTTCTCGAACTCGGGCACGGAGAGCCCCCTCGGGAACGGAAACGCGTTGCGGCCCGTGACCTGAGTGATATCTGTTCTTTCAATCGCGCCTCAGATCGCTGATCATAATGTTGGGCGAGGTCTGTGAAGCGTAAATTCGCCAACAGTAGCCCTTTTCCTGTGTTTAGAGGTATAGACTGTAGCAATGCGCCACCTTCTGGTCTGTGCTCCACCTGGCTAATGCTGGATTCAATCAAAGTATCTCCCTCACCCTCCATAGCAAGTTGGGGGATTCATTGTATTGACCTTTTCCCTTTTGTATTTCGTGCGGCGCGAAAGCTGCTCCCCAAAACAGAATTTGAATAGCGATAGAGCGGTATCTTGTAAGTCTAAGGCTGGATACTTTGAGGATGTCGTAGCCGCCGCCTCCGCCAACTAGATAGTTTCCTTGAATCACTTCCAAATGATTATAGCCATCCTGGCGATCACGGTTGCTTTCGGGGAAAAATATTGATATCGAACAGTGGTTATCGGGATCCTTGAGCCACCTGCAGCGCCTGCTGCAGGTGGCCGGTTGGGCTGACGATGCCCATCGGGCCGCGCTGGCGCCCTGGGTTAGGAGTGGCAAAAAATGTGGCAACCTGACGCTTGGTGAGGCCGGCATTGGCCGGGTCCTTGCCAGGATCAGCCGAAACGCCTGCGGTGACCCTGTTGGATCGCCTCCCCCGGCCGGCAGGGGTGGCGCAAGGGTTCGGGGCCCTGAAGCGGGCGCCACCTGAGCCCGTGGGCTTCGATCCATTGCCCTCCTCCGGGTCAGCGGCACCTGGGCCGCGGGCTGAGCGCGACAGCCGGCGGGATGGGCCGCAAGCCCCGGAGCCGAAGGGGTGGACTGTCAGAAAAGTGCAAACAATATTGCGATGTCCCGCCTGGCCGCCTCCGAGCCCTTGCGATCGTTGACTTTTGTTGTTTAATTTCCTGAGCCCTCGCGGAGCGATCTCATGCTTCCCTGGGATGTGCGGTATCCGCCAATCCTGCCCCCTGCTCTGACCTTTCTCCCCCATCAGGTGTTCACCGACCCTGACGAGGCAGCTGCGTGCTTGTCTCACGTGGCCCCCATCCGCGATTTTCGGTGCCTCACGCCCCGGAATGAGTTCTATCAGCGGTTGGCCCACCTGGAGCTCGATGGCGCCGAGCTGCTCTCCTGCTGCAGCTCCGATGCCACCTTTCTGGTGGAAGACGTCCCGGAGGTGCACCTGGTGGTAAATGTGAGCGGCAAGCGGCGGGTGGTCACCGGCGGTGAGGTGGTGGAGTGCTGCAGTGGCGGCGCTCTGCTGCTGCCACCGGGCCAGCGGCGTCCCTTCGGCAGCCACAGCGCCGCCGTGATCAGCCTGAAGCCCGACGCGATCGCCTCGGCGGCCGCGGCCATGGCCGGCCCAAACCGCAGAGAGGCGGAGAAGTCGGCGGCCCGGGTGCGCCATTTTGCCCCCCGGGTGATCGAACCGGGACAGCAGGCGGCCCTCCTCCACAGCCTCATTCGCTGGATCGACCAGTGCGCTGCCAACGATTTGGGTCTGCCCACCCGCCTGGGGGCCGGCGACAGCCTGCTGCGCCAGGTGGCGGCCCTCCTCGATCCCACCCTGCTGGCGGAGCAACCAGACGAGGGCCAGCGCCTGCGGGAGCGGGACGGTCGCAGCGCCTTTGACGACCTGATCGCCTACATCCGCGCCAACCTGGACAAACCCCTCCGCCTCAGCGACCTGGAAGCGCGCAGCCACTACTCCCGGCGCGCCCTCCACTACACCTTCCGGCAGAAGCTGGGATCCAGCCCGATGGCCTGGATCCGCACTCAGCGCCTGGAGCGGGCTAAGGAACGCCTGCAGAGCTCCGGCCCGGAGGTCTCGGTGCGGTCTGTGGCGCTGGATTGCGGTTACCGCAATCCCGGCCACTTCAGCTCCGATTTCCTGCGCCGCTTCGGGGTCTCCCCCTCAGGGGCGCGGCGCGCTGAGCTGTAGCGGATCACTCGCCCCCCTCCCGCTGCGGGGCGTGCGCTCGCGCGGGGGGCGGCAGGGGGTGGCCATCGGGATCAAAACCGGAAGCGCAGCTTCACCAGCCCGCCCAGGGACGAGAGGCTGGCGCCTCGACTGAGGGGCAGGGGGGTGCTGTCCCAGCTGCTGCCGGCGGCGGTGAGCTGACCCCGGGGGCGGGGCAGCCAGAACAGCCCCGGGCTGATCGTCAACCAGTCACTGACCTGATACTGATACCAGAGCTCCATCTGCAGAGAGCCATCGGCGGCTCCGCTCTCCCCGGCAGGGTTGCGGTAGGCCGTCACGAATGCCGGAGCCCCGATGGCAAAGCCGAGCTCGCTGCCGGCCGTGAGCACGTCATACCAGTTCACCCCCACCATCCACGACTGGCTCTGCGCCGCCAGCAGGGGTGCGGCCCGCCTCGGTCCAGAGCGGTCGTAGCGGTTGCGGTTCAGGCCCCAGCCCAGGTTGAGGGCTGGCAGCCAGCCGCTGGCGGACGGCTGCCAAAAGCCCGAAATCCCCCAGGAATCCACGGAGCCCCCCCGGCCGGGGAGCGGCTGCGGCCAGCTCTGGAGGGCCAGGGGCGTCATGCCGCTGGAATCGAAGGCACCGGCCTGGTTGCGGGTGTACGCGCCGGCCACCGCCCAGCCCGTGCCCAGCCAGGCGGCCTGCAGCGTGCCGGCCGCCAACCCCCCACCGGAGGCCAGACCGCCGCGGGAGGGGTCGCCCTCGCCGGCCGCCGCCGCGACGTAGACAGCGCTCAACACCGGCCCCGAATTCCTCTCCGGCCCGCCGGAGCGCTTCCAGCTCACCCCCACCCCGGCTCCCCTGAGGTCGCTGTAGGCGCCGGGTGCCCCCGCCTTGCCGAAGAGCGAGAGCATCAGCTCGTTGTCATCAAACAACGAAGGCCAAATGCCGATCATGTCCTTTTGATTCACCCGGCTGCCGACGCTGATCTGCCAGTGCTCCCCGATCGGGCGTTGGTAGTAGAGCTTGTCGATGCTGAGCAGGTTGTTGCGGCAGAAGCGCTCCGCCCCACAGCGGCCCGGGCTCAGGCCGCTCACCTGCAGGGTCGGGGCGACGCTGTCGCGAAATGGCGAAAAACCGCCGTTGCCGGAGCGCAGCCGCAGCCGCAGCAGATCCGCCCCGTCGAACGTGGTGCCAACGGTGAAACGAACGTCTTGGTTGAAGACAAAGGCGTCCCGCAGCGCTCGGCCCGCGTAGCGATGGCCGCCCGCCTCGATCTGGTTGCCGCCGTACGCCACGCTGCCGATCCACCAGCGCACATCGCCCCGCAGGCTGCTGATCGGCGCCACCCATTCCGCCAGGGCCGGATCCAGCCCATCGCCAGGCCGGATCTCGCCGAAGAAAAGCTGTTCTTCCGGCTCCGCTGCCCTCACCGCCGGCAGGAGCGGGGCCCCCAACAGCCCAAAAGCCAACAGCAGCGCCATCAGCGGCGGAGACACCCGCGCAAGGACGCCCAAACTAAGGGAGCCCTCAGGCTCCTGCGGTGCCTTCCTCGCCGCTGCCGCCGCTGCAGTCCTTCAGAATCGCCGGGCGCGGTGGGGCAGGGCGATGGCGAAGAAGGGCGGCTGGCAGGAATTCAGCCGGGAGCCGAGCCGCGCCGAGCCGAGCACGCAGCGTCCGGCAGCGGGGGCTCCGCCCATCCCGAAGGCGCAGCAGCGGGTGCGGGTGCAGCGCGCCAAGGCGGGCAAGGGCGGAAAACTGGTGACGGCGATCACAGGTCTGGAGGTGGCCGAGGCGGAGGCGCGGGAGCTGCTCAAGAAACTCAAGGCCTCCTGCGGCACCGGCGGCACTCTCAAGGACGGCGTGATCGAGCTGCAGGGCGACCAGGTGGCCCCCTCCCTGGCGGCCTTGGCGCAGGCCGGCTTCCGGCCGAAGCAGGCGGGGGGCTGAAGCCCGCCCGCCTGCGCTCGGGGCCGCCCCCCTGCAGATCGGCAGGCCCTTGCCCCTAGGCCTGGCCTCGGCTCCTTCGTT
>JBIPMZ010000115.1:0-7113 GCA_044376165.1 Cyanobium sp. | reverse complement strand
CGGAGCGGCCGGGGGCGCAGGGGAGGGTGCAGCGGGGGGATCCACCTGAGCAGGCCTGCGGTTTTGCGAGGCTAGGCGGCGCCCCGCCCTGCGCCCCTGGCCCGATGCCGATCCACCTGCTCTGGGGCGACGACGAGGCCGCCCGCACCCGGGCGGTGGAGGCCCTGGTGGCCCAGCGGGTCGATCCGGCGTGGGCGGCGATGAACCTCAGCCGCCTGGATGGCAACGACCCGGAGCAGGCCGTCCAGGCCCTGGAGGAGGCCCGCACCCCGCCCTTCGCCAGCGGCGATCGCCTGGTGGTGCTGCAGCGCAGCCCCTTCTGCGCCCCCTGCCCGGCGGAGCTCGCCGCCCGGCTGGAGGACGCTTTGGGGCTGATTCCCGCGAGCTGCCACCTGGTGCTGGTGAGCCCGGGCAAGCCGGATGCCCGCCTGCGCACCACCAAGGCCCTGCGCAAAGTGGCTGAGGAACGCAGCTTTGAACTGCCGGCCGTCTGGGATGGGGCGGGCCAGCTGGAGCTGGTGGCCGCCACCGCCCGGGAGTTGAACCTGCGGCTGGAGCCGGCGGCGGCCGAGGCCCTGGCGGAGGCGATCGGCAGCGACAGCGCCCGGCTGGCGAGCGAACTCGAGAAATTGGCGCTGCATGCCGGCGCGGGGCCGATCACGGCGGCGGCGGTGGAGGCCCTGGTCGGCGGCCGGGCCACCAGCAGCCTGGCGGTGGGCGACGCGCTGCTGGCCGGCCGGGTGGCCGAGGCCATCGCCCGGGTGGACGCGCTGCTGGCCGCGAACGAGCCGGCCCTGCGCCTCGTCGCGGCGCTGAGCGGCCAAATCCGCGGCTGGCTATGGGTCAGCCTGCTGGAACGCAGCGGCGAGCAGGACGTGGCCGTGATCGCCAAGGCCGCCGGCATGGGCAACCCGCGCCGGGTGTACGTGCTGCGCAAGCAGATCCGCGGCCGCCACCCCGGCCAGCTGCTGGGCCTGCTGCGGCGCGTGCTCGAGGTGGAGGCGGCCCTGAAACGCGGCACCGACCCCGCCGCCGCCTTTCGCGACGGCTTCCTTCCGGGCGCGGACGCGGCCTGAATCGATCCGCGCCCCGGGCGATGGGACCGACCTTGATAATCGAGGCTGTGCCGCACGACACTGGGGATGGCCCTGCTGGTTCAGAAGTACGGGGGCACGTCCGTCGCCGACGTCACGCGCATCCAGGCGGTCGCGGGGCGCATCGCCGCCTGCCGGGAGGAGGGCCACGATCTGGTGATCGTGGTCTCGGCGATGGGCCACACCACCGACGAGCTCACCAGCCTGGCGCGGGCGATCACCGCGACGCCCCCGCGGCGCGAGATGGACATGCTCCTGGCCACCGGCGAGCAGGTCTCGATCGCCCTGCTGTCGATGGCCCTGCATGCCCTGGGGGTGCCAGCGGTGTCGATGACCGGCACCCAAGCGGGGATCGTCACCGAATCCGCCCACGGCCGGGCCCGCATCCTGGAGGTGCGCACCGAACGGATCCAGCGGCTGCTGGAGGAGGGTCAGGTGGTGGTGGTGGCCGGCTTCCAGGGCACCAGCAGCGGCACCGCCGGCACCCCGGAGATCACCACCCTCGGTCGCGGCGGCTCCGATACCTCCGCGGTGGCCCTGGCGGCCGCCCTCGGGGCCGACGCCTGTGAGATCTACACCGATGTGCCCGGGGTGCTCACCACCGACCCGCGCAAGGTGCCCGACGCCCAGCTGATGGAGACGGTGAGCTGCGACGAGATGCTCGAGCTGGCCAGCCTGGGGGCTGCCGTTCTGCACCCGCGGGCGGTGGAGATCGCCCGCAACTACGGCGTGCCTCTCGTGGTGCGCTCCAGCTGGAGCCGCGATCCGGGCACGCGGCTCACCAGCGGCCCCACCCTGCCCATCGGCAGTGTGGGGCTGGAGCTGGGACGCCCGGTGGATGGCGCCGAACTGGAGCTGCATCAGGCGGTGCTCGCCCTGGCCCACGTGCCCGACCGACCTGGCATCGCCGCAATGCTGTTCGAGGCCCTCGGGGCGGGCGGCCTCAACATCGACCTGATCGTGCAGGCCACCCACGAGGGGAGAAGCAACGACATCGCCTTCACCCTGGCCGAGGCGGACATGGAAAGCGCCCGTCGCATCTGCAGCGAGGTCTTGACGGCGGTCGGAGCCGAGCAGACCGTGCTCACCACCGAGGCCGACATGGCCAAGATCAGCATCGGCGGGGCGGGCATCATGGGTCGGCCGGGGGTAGCCGCGCGCTTCTTCGACACCCTGGCCCGGTTGGGGATCAACCTGCGTTTGATCGCCACCAGCGAGGTGAAGGTGAGCTGCGTGGTGGACGGCAGGCAGGGCGCCAAGGCCCTGCGGGCCACCGCGGCGGCGTTCGAGCTGGGCGAACAGCAGCTGCGCCAGGATCCACCGCCCTGCCACGTCGGCGCCCCGGCGGTGCGGGGGGTGGCCCTCGACCGGGAGCAGGCCCAGGTCGTGGTGCGGCGGGTGCCCGATCGCCCCGGTGCGGCGGCGGCCGTCTGCCGGGCCCTGGCCGACGCCGGCATCAGCCTCGATGCGATCGTGCAGTCAGAGCGCACCCACAGCCAGGGGGAAAGCCGGAGCCGCGACATGAGCTTCACCCTCAAGCGTGAGGACTTCGCGGCGGCAGAGCAGGCCCTGCTGCCGGTGCTGCGCCAGTGGGGCGCCGCCCAGTTCGAGGCCGGTCCGCCGATCGCCCGGGTGAGCGCCGTAGGGGCCGGCATGGCCTGCACCGCCGGCACCGCGGCCCGGATGTTCCGCGCCCTGGCCGACGCCGGCATCAACATCGAGTTGATCGCCACCAGTGAAATCCGCACGAGCTGCGTGGTGGCGGAAGCGGAGGGAGTGCGCGCCCTGCAGGCGATCCATGCCGCCTTCGGGCTCGGGGGAGCCCAGCAGCACCGCGTCGAAGGCAGCGAGGCGCCAACCCCGGCGACCGCGACCCCGGCCGGGCTCAGGCCTTCCCCACCAGCTTCTGGCGAAGCCCCTTGATGCGATCCCGCAGGTTGGCCGCCTCCTCGAATTCGAGATTTTTCGCTGCAGCCTTCATGCGTTCTTCGAGCTGGATGATCAACTCCGGCAGGGCATCGAGGGGCACCGCTTCGCGCCCGGCCGGCTCCACGGCCTCCCCGGGGGACTCCTCGCCGATCCGGCGCGAAACCTCCAAAAAGGAAAGGATCGCGTTGCCGGCCCGCTTGCCCGCGGGGGTGGGGGTGATGCCGTGCTCCTCGTTGTACGCCTGCTGGATCGCCCGGCGCCGCTCCGTCTCGCCAATCGCCCGGGCCATCGAATCGGTGAGGGTGTCGGCGTAGAGGAGGGCCATCCCTTCCACATGCCGCGCCGCGCGACCGATGGTCTGCACCAGGGAGCGCTCGGCCCGCAGGAAGCCCTCCTTGTCCGCATCGAGGATCGCCACGAGGGAAACCTCCGGCAGATCCAGCCCCTCCCGCAGCAGATTCACCCCCACGAGCACGTCGTACTCCCCGTTGCGCAGATCCTGAATCAACTCGATTCGCTCGATCGAGTGGATCTCGGAGTGCAGCCAGCGCACGCGCACGCCGTTTTCGGCCAGGTAGTCGGTGAGGTCTTCGGCCATGCGCTTGGTGAGCGTGGTGACCAGCACCCGCTCTCCCTTCTCCGCCCGGAGGCGAATCTCGGCCAGCAGGTCGTCCACCTGGCCCTCACTGGGGCGCACCTCGACGATCGGATCGAGCACACCGGTGGGGCGAATCACCTGCTCCACCACCTGCCCTTCGCTGCGGGTGAGCTCCCAGGAGCCGGGGGTGGCGCTCACAAAGATCGTTTGGTTGGCCTTCTCCCAGAACTCCTCCGCCTTCAGCGGGCGGTTGTCGGCGGCGGAGGGGAGGCGGAAACCATGGTCGATCAGCACCTGCTTGCGGCTCTGGTCGCCGTTATACATCGCCTGCAGCTGGGAGCAGGTGACGTGGCTCTCATCCACCACCAGCAGCCAGTCGCGGGGAAAGTAATCGATCAGGCATTCCGGCGGGGTGCCCGGCTCGCGGCCGGCCAAATGGCGGGCGTAGTTCTCAACGCCGTTGCAGTAGCCCACCTGCTCCAGCATCTCCAGGTCGTAGGTGGTGCGTTGCTCCAAGCGCTGCGCCTCCAGCAAGCGACCGTGGCCGTTCAGCACATCGAGGCGTTCGCGCAGCTCCTGACGGATCGCAGCGATGGCCGCTTCGAGTCGCTCCTTCGGGGTGACGAAGTGCTTGGCCGGGTAGATGCTGATGGACTCCAGGCTCTGCAGAATTTCACCGGTGGTGGGGTCGACATAGCGAATCGCCTCCACCTCATCGCCAAACAGTTCAACCCGCACCAGGCGGTCCTCGTAGGCCGGGCCGATCTCCAACACGTCGCCCCGCACCCGGAAACGGCCGCGGCTGATCTCCACGTCGTTGCGGCTGTACTGGTTGTTGACCAGGCCGCGCAGGGAGGCGCGCAGATCAAGAGTATCGCCCACTTGAAAGCGCACCGCCGCCTTCAGGTATTCGGAGGGAATGCCGAGGCCATAGATGCAGCTGATTGAAGCCACCACGATCACGTCTCGACGCTCGAACAGGGAGCGGGTGGCGGAATGGCGCAGCATATCGATCTCCTCGTTGATCGATGCGGTCTTGGCGATATAGGTATCCGAGACCGGCACATAGGCCTCCGGCTGGTAGTAGTCGTAGTAGGAGATGAAGTACTCAACGGCATTGTTCGGGAAGAATTCCCGCAGCTCGTTGCAGAGCTGGGCCGCCAGGGTTTTGTTGTGGGCGAGCACCAAGGTGGGGCGCCCGGTGCGAGCGATGACGTTGGCGATCGAGAAGGTCTTACCGGTGCCGGTGGCGCCCAGCAGGGTTTGGTAGCGCTCCCCGCCCTCGACCCCCTGCACCAGGGCTTCGATCGCCACGGGCTGGTCGCCACTGGGGACGTAGGGGGCCTGGAGCTGGAAAAGCATTCCCCCATTCTGGGGGGTTGGCACGGCATCCCGCCGGGTGGGAGGACCGATCCGCCGGGGAAAGCAAACCTAAACGCCGAGCAGGTGCAGCACGATGCTGCTGACCACGCTGTAAACAAGCGCACCCAAAATCGCACTCATCAACCCGTTGCGTAGACGGAATCCCGGCACCAACCAGGCGGCGAGCCCGAACAGGAGGGCCATGATCAGCCAGTCGAAGAGGAAGGAGACCGGCTTGAGCAGACCGCCGACGGAGGTGAGAAACCAGGCCGGGGACAGGGCCAGGCGCAACAGCTGGGCCGGCAGGGTGCTGAGCAGACTGATGACGACAGCGGAAATCAGGGCTGTCGGGAAGGTTTCCAGCTCCACCCCGAGGGGGAGGAGGGAGACCAGCAACAGGACCAGCGCCCGGATCGGCCACTGAAGCAACCAGGCCAGACCGTGGAACATCGGGAGGACTTCAGGGGCGTTTCACGCTACGCAGGCGGTCGGTGGGGGCGATGGGCAGGGCGGCATCGAGGGTCTCCCGCAGGCTCCGCACCACCGCCAGCATCGCCAGCTCATCGTCGAGGCGGTTCACCGCGGATCCCACCCCCACGCCGCTGGCGCCCGCGGCGATGGCCATCGGCGCCGTCACCGCCGAGAGGCCGGAGGCGCAGAGCACCGGAAGATCGACGGCATGGCTGATCGCATGGGCAGCAGCCAGGGTGGGGGCAGCTTTCTCGATCAACCCGAGGGTGCCGGCCGCGCGCGGGCGGGCGGAGGTGGAGCCCTCGGTCTGGATCAGGTCGGCCCCGGCGACCTGGAGATCGGCGGCCAGCTGCTCCTGGGCATCCAGCGGCAGCACGTGGGGCACGGTCACCGACAGCACCACCTCGGGGAGAAGAGCCCGGGTGCGACGGGTGAGCTCCAGCACCTCCTCGGCCCCGAAAACCCGGCCCTGGGGGTAGAAGACGTCAAAGTTACCGATCTCCACCAGCATTGCGCCGGCGCGGACGGCGGCGGGAAACAGCTCTGGATCCACCGCGGAAACGCAGATCGGCAACCCGGGGGCGCTGGCGGCCACCCGAGCGACCAGGGAGGGATCGCAGGCGATGTCGATCAGATCGGCGCCGCCAGCGGCCGCGGCCCGGGCGATCCGCTCCACCGCGGCGCCATCGAAGTTGGACAGGCCCGCGATCACCTTGAGCAGCCGCCGCTCCGCGATTCTGCGCTGCAGGGTGGGGGGCAGGCTGGGGAGGCGCGACATGGCGACTGGCGGGCATTTGGCCATGATTCTCCCACCCGAGGCCACGGTCTGGAGCCGCGACCACCTGCGCCTGCACCGCTGGCTGCGTCGGGAGCCCGGGTGGCTCCCGGCGGGGGCTCCGCTGCTGCTCGCGGTTTCCGGCGGCCAGGACTCGATGGCCCTGACAGCCCTGCTGCTGGGACTGCGGCGGCGGCACGGATGGCGCCTGCACCTCTGGCATGGGGACCACCGCTGGCGACCGGAGTCGGGAGCCCAGGCCGCCGACCTCGCCGCGTGGGCCCGGAGCCGGGGACTCGATCTGCAGGTCGAGCAGGCCCCCGCCCCGCCCCGCGGGGAGGCGGAGGCGCGCGCCTGGCGCTACGACTGCCTGGCGCGGGAAGCCCGCCGTCTGGCCTGCCGCCACGTGGTGACCGGCCACACCGCCAGCGACCGCGCCGAGACGGTGCTGCTCAACCTGGCCCGAGGGAGCCATCGCCGCGGCCTGACCGCCCCCCCGGCATTTCGCTTGCTGAACCGGGATCCGAACAGCCCGGCCCTGGTGCGGCCACTGTTGCCCTTCACCCGGGAGGACACCGCCAGGATCTGCCGCGCCCTGGCCCTGCCGGTGTGGATCGATGCGAGCAACGACGACCCACGCCACGCCCGCAACCGGGTACGGGCCGAGGTGCTGCCGGTGCTGGAGGCCCTTCACCCCGGCTCCGCGCGGCGCATCAGCGCTCTGGCGGAGCGGTGGGGCAAGGAGCTGGCCGCGGAGGAGGAGCTGCTGGCGTTGGCGCTGGAACCCCTGGCCGAGCCGGCGAGCCCACCGGCTCGGGCGGCCCTGGCCCGGCGGCGACTCACCGCCCTGGCCCCGGCCAGTCAGGGGCGGCTGCTGCAGCATT
>JBIPMZ010000091.1:0-8188 GCA_044376165.1 Cyanobium sp. | reverse complement strand
TCACCATCACCCCCACACCCCGGAGCTGGAGGGCTTCAGCTCGGTGAGCCTGGCGGTGGATGCCCCCCTTGATCTGCGGCGCTTTCAGCATTTCCTCGACAACCAGTTGCCTGAATCGGTGTTCCGCGCCAAGGGGGTGCTCTGGTTCCGCGAGAGCGACCGCCGCCATCTGTTTCACCTCTGCGGCAAACGCTTCACGATCGATGATTCCGACTGGCCGGAAGGATCCACGCGCCACACCAGTGTGGTGGCGATCGGCAAGGACCTCGATCAGGCCGCGCTGCGGGCCCAGCTCGCGGCCTGCGTGGTGGCTCCATGAGCCAGAAGACCCTGCTGATCTCCGGGCCGCCCGGCTGCGGCAAGACCAGCTGGATCCTCAGCCGGCTCCAGAGCCATCGCGGCCCCTGCGGCTATCTGCGCCTGGCCGGCATACCCGATGAGGGGCTCAGCCAGGCCCGCGACGGCGGTATCGATCTGACCTGGCTTCAGGACCAACGGCCGGGGCTGCTGGATCTGGCCGACCCCTACCAGGCCCTGGCAGCCCGACCCGCCAACCTGCTCGCCCTGATTGAACGGCCCCAGTTCCAGCCGCCCACGGAATCGGGCCTGGCCGGGGTGGATTGCCGTGTGATTCCCCTGCTGGAGGCCCTGCATCTCCGCCCCGATGAGCACCTCCACTTCGGGCGCGATGCCGCCCTGCCCCGCCAGGACACCCTGGATTTCAGCAGCCTGCAGGCCTGGGAGCGGCACCTGGTGGGGAGCGTGTGGGATCCGGCCAGCCTCAGCAGCTTCTGGTTTGAACTGGTGAACGGTGCCTACGGCGATGTGTACCGCGCCAAGGCCCTGATGAACCTGCCCGATGGCCGAGCTTTCTTCTGCAACTGGATGGTGAGCCGCGAGGGCTCCCAGTTCCTGCCCCTGCAGACGATCGCACCGCCTGACGGTCGGCCGGGGCGGCTGTCGCGGCTCGTGGTGCAGGGCAAGCACCTGGATCCGGCCGCCATCGAGGGCACCCTCGCCGACTGCCTGCTCAGTGATGCGGTGCTGGAGCTGCAGCAGGCCCCTCTGCGGCAACGCCAATCCCAAACCTCCCCTTCCACCTGATCGCCATGCCCCATGCCGTGATTTCCTGCCTGCACGCCAACCTCGCCGCCCTGGAGGCCGTGCTTGCCGACATAGACCAACGGGGCATCCCCACCATCACCTGTCTGGGGGATCTGGTGGGCTACGGCCCCCAGCCCAATGAGGTGGTGAACCTGGTGCGCCAGCGGGCGATTCCCACCTGCCAGGGCTGCTGGGATGAGGACATCATCGAGGGCCTCAATGCCTGCGACTGCAGCTACCCCTCCCAGCTGGCGGAGCGGCGCGGCCATCGGGCCCATCAATGGACGGCCGAGCAACTGAGCGAAGAGAACAAGGCCTTCCTGGCCAGCCTGCCCGTCTCGCTGCGGCGCGATCGGCTGCTGTTCGTCCATGGCAGTCCCAACAGTCAGCATGAGTATCTGCTGCCCGACATGGATGCCTTCGCGGCCCTGGAGCGGGTGGAGAGCGCTGGCGCCGACACCCTGTTCTGCGGCCACACCCACCGGCCCTATGTGCGCGAGCTGCGGGAGGGGTCGATCCGGGTGCGTCAGATCTCGGATGAGCCTGCGGGAATGGACGACGCGATGGAGAGAGAGCTGCGGCTGCCGCTGCGCCGCATCATCAATGCTGGCTCGGTGGGGGAGCCGCGCCACGGCCATACCCACGCCACCTATGTGATCCACGACGAGGACACCGACGCCGTGGAGATCCGCGAGGTTCCCTACGACCTGGAGCGCACCTGCCGAGCCATCGTTGAGGCTGGGCTTCCGCCGATCTTCGCGTGGCGGCTGCGCCATGGCTTCGAGTACGCCGAGCGGGCCGACGACGCCAGCCACGTGTGTGAGCGCTGATGGCACGCTGGGCACTGATCAGTGGACTGCGCGGTGATCTGGAGGCCTATGAGGCCATCCAGTCGGATCTGCGCCACACCCGGCGGGTAGACACCCTGTTTGTGCTCGGGGATGTCGTCGGTCCTGAGCGGCAGTGCCATGCCCTGCTGGAGCGGTTGCAGCAACCGCGCCGCGGCGAACTGGAGCCGCAGTGCCTCTACGGCTGGTGGGAGGACCAGCTGCTGGCCGAGCGGGGTTACCGCGGCGGCCGGCGAGCCGATGCCCTGCGCCTCGGCCACGGGGAGGCGGCCGTGGAGGCCCTGCTCCAGGCGGTGGATCCCGGCCACATGAGCTGGCTGGCGGCGCTGCAGTTCGGCTTCATCGAACTCGACTGTGCCCTGCTGCACGGTAGCTCTGCCGCCGTGGACGACAACCTCACTCCAGACAGCTCACCGCTGCTGCTGCTGGATCGCCTCACCCGCATGGACGTGAACCGGCTGTTCACCGCCCGCAGCGGCCGGCAGTTCCGCCTCGAGCTCAGCGGCGGTGGCATCGAATCCAACGTGCGGGATCTGGAGGGCCAGCGTCACCAGCAGCAGAGCGTTCCCCAGCGGCAGGTGATCGGCATCGGGAGCGGCATCCACTACACCCTCTACGACCCCGGCAGTGACCGCCTCGATTTTCTCAGCGCCGGCGTCTGGCCCCAGCAACGGGCGCGTGGGTTGGCGTGACGCCGCGGCAGGGGGGAGCACTGGCGATCCGGCAGGTGGACCTGAGCACCGTCCGGCAGCACCCCACCGTGATCGCCGCAACGCTTCGGTTGGCTGCGGCGCCATATTCCTGGACGGCTGGGTCTGCACCAGGAATTTGGCGACCTGCGGGCCCCCGGTTAGAAGCGGAACGTCACGCCCGTGCCGATGTGGTGCTGCCAGCCGCGCCCCCAACCTTCGCCGCTCTGGCTGCTGTAAATCGGCTTCCAGTGCGCAAACAACACGGTGCGGCGGTTGAGCGGGAACTCCAGCTCCACCTCACCACCCCAGTCGGTTCGGCTGGGAAGCCCCGCATAGCGGCCGGGGCTGTAAAAGCGCGGCCCGCTGGAAAGCGTGACATTCAGCTGATCAACCTTGAAACCGAATCCAAGCCAGGGATCGGTGTAGTTGCCGAGGTAGGTCCCATCCGACTCCCAGCCGGTGCGGTTCTCCACAGAGATGAAAATGCCATCGGCAACGGTTTCCAGGCCATCCCCCAGAGCGAAATTCACATCGCCATCGCCGAAGGCATAAGCCACCCCGAAGCCAAGCTCATTCTTCAGCCCTTGGATGTCTTCGCCTTGGCTGCGGGTCACGTAGTAGGGCAACCATTCGGCAAAGAAGGAAAGGCGCTGATTCGGGGCGTAGCGCACCTGCAGCCGCCCCTTGATGTCGCTGCGGCGAAAGGGAGCGCCGCCATGGCTGTGATCATGCTCCTCGCCATGGTGGTCAGACGCCTCGGCGTGGTCCTCCTCGGCGTGGTCCTCCCCGGAGGGCTCCAGGTGGACCCGGCCGTAAAAGTGTTCCGCTTCACCCCACACAAGGGTGGGCCCCAGCATCGCCTCGATCGCCAGACTGCCGTTGTTGGCCAGGCCCCACTCCATCACAGCGCCAAACAGGCCATCGATGGCGTAGTGGCGCGGCTGGCCCTCGAGATTGTCCTCCAGGCCGGCGTGCCCCTCCAGGGTGAGCACCGGAGCGATCTGAAACTCGCCAGGAGCCAGATCCTCCCCGCCCGCCGCGCCATGGGCGAGCAGCGGCGCTTGGCACGCCAGCGCCATCACCAAGCTGATGGGAGCCAGGGCAATCCCAGGGCGCCGGCATCGCAGAAAGCGACGGGAGAGGCGAGAGGAGAAAGAAAGTGCGGTCATGGTGATCATCAGCGGATCGAAGCCCAGCGACGGGCGAGGCTCTCGGCGGCAGCGCCGTCGCAACGGCCGCCCTGGCCGCTGACGAAGGTGCACACGTTGCCCGTGGCGGTCTGGACGGTGGAGCGGCCCGGGGCGAGGCCATCGGCGACCAGCGCAGCGGGATTCACCGGCACGCCGCTGGCGCGGCTGATGCGCCGCAGGGTCTTGGAAACCGGCAGTGACTCAGCGAACAACTGGCGGGTGCCCGATTCCCGCACCGCCGTGGTGATCGCAGCGAGGCTGGCGGGGCGCAGCACGCCGGCGGTGGTGAAGGAATCCAGCAGCGGCAGCTCCCGCACGCCGAAACGGCGGGCCAGGCTGGAGAAGGCACGGTGTTCCGTCACCAGCACCCGGCTGCGGGCTGGAACGGTGCCGATCTGGCTCTCCATCCAACGGCTGAGATCCGCCAGCACCGCTGTCGCGGCCTGGCTGCGTCGTTTCACCGCCGCCGCGTCGGCGGGAAGAAGCGCTGCCAGCCGGCCTTCCACCACCCGCACCATGGCGGCCGCCTGGGCGGGATCGTGCCAAACGTGGGGATCGCGGCCGGGGCTGGAGGGCACCGCCTGCTCCGCCACCGCCACCCGCGGCGCGCCGCCGCTGAGGCGTTCCAGGGCAGGGGTGAGGCCGTAGCCGTTGAGCAGCACCAGGCAGGCTTCGGCGATGGCCTGGCGGTCGCCAGGCCGCAGCACCGCTTGATGGGGATCGCGGCCGGCCGGGATCAGGCACACCACCCGGGCCTGATCGGCCGCGAGGGTGCGGCTGAGATCGCAGAGAACCCCATCGACGGCCACCACCAAAGGCGGCGAGGAGGAACGGGCGGGACTGGCCGAGGCTGGCCAGCTTGCCCCCAGCAGCAAGAAGAGCAAAGCCAGCGGCGCCACCATCCAGCCGAAACAAACAGTACGAGGATGATAACGGTTCTCATTCGCAGTGCGCCCTAGGGTGGCGCCGCCGTTGGCTCTGCCCCTTTGGATCCGCCCCTGCTGCAGGCCCGCGACCTCGCCTACGCCACCGCCACCGCCCCCGTGCTGGTCGATCTCGATCTGGAGGTGATGCCTGGGACGTGCAGCGTCATCCGCGGCGACAACGGCACGGGCAAATCCACCCTGCTGCACCTGCTGCAGGGGCGTCTGCAACCCAGCCGCGGCTGGGTGAGGCTCGAGGGCCGTTCCCTGCGGGGACGCAGGCGCCGTGTGGCCCTGGTGCCCCAGGTCCCTTCCCTGAACTGGCGCTATCCGATCCGCCTGACGGCGATGGTGGCCATGGCTGCCAATGGTGATCCGCGCACCAGCCAGCCGGCCCTGCGCCAGGTCGGGCTGGAGGCCCTGGGGGAACGGCTGATCGGCAGCCTTTCCTCCGGCCAACGCCAGCGGGCCCTGATCGCCAGAGCCCTGGCCCAGCGCGCCGCGGTGCTGCTGCTCGATGAACCGTTTGCCTGTCTCGATGGCGCCAGCCGCCTGCAGCTCGGTGGCTTGCTGCGGTTGCTGGTGGACCAGGGGACGGCGGTCGTGCTGAGCGCCCACGGGGATCTGCCCCCCACCCTCCCCCGCAGGCGCACCTATCTCCTGCAGGACGGCAACCTGCACCACCAACCCGCCCAACCTTCCCTGACGCCGTGGCAGCCCTGGACGAGCCCTTCTGGTTGATCCCCCTCCTGCTGGCAGGGCTCTGCGGGCTGATCTGCCCGCTGTTGGGCACGCTGCTGGTGCTGCAGCGTCGCGTCGTGGCCACCAACCTGATGGCTTACGCCGTGCTGCCCGGGGTGGTGATCGGCCAGGCCCTCCGCCTGCCGCCGCTGCTGGCGGGCTCGGCCAGCGCCCTCGGGGCCGTGCTGCTGGTGGAAGCACTGATCGCCGCCCGCCGCGACGACGGCGGTGCGGCGGAAGCGGTGCTCAACGCCGTGCTCGCGGCCAGTCTCGGGCTGGGGGTGCTGTTGGTGCAGGCCCTTGGGCTGCCGGTGGACCTGGAGGCCCTGCTGTTCGGGGACCTGCTGGTGGCGGGCCCGGAGGACCTGCTGCGCCTGGGGCTGGTGCTGGCGTTGGTGCTGCTGGTGATTCGCTGGGGCTTCCCGCAGTGGCAGTGGCTCGGGCTTGATCCCGAGGGGGCGGAGCAGCTGGAGCTGCCGGTGCGCGGCCTGCGGCTGGGGATGGCGGCCCTCACGGCCCTGGTGGTGGTGTGCGCCACCGCGGCGGTGGGCCTGGCGCTGGTGATGGGCCTGATCTGTGCCCCCAGCCTGGCGGCCCTGGCGGGCGCCGCGAGCTTGGCTCAGGCCCTGCGCCGGGCTGCCCTGATCGGCCTGGTGGTGAGCCTGGCTGGCTGCACCCTGGCCCTGGGCCTCAACCTCCCTCCCGGCCCGCTGATGGCTAGCTGTTGCCTGCCCCTCTTGCTGCGACGAACACCCCCTACGGGTTGAGGCTGGGCAGACGCCTGATGAATAACAGCAAGAATCCCGCAAATTGCACGATCACCACACAGGGGCCGGAGGGCAGGTTGGTGAGACCGGAACCCAGCAGACCCAGAAGCGCACAGCCACCGCCGAGGCTGGCGGAGGCGAGGGCATACAGCGGAAAGCGGCGACTCACCAGCCGCCCCGCGCAGGCCGGGATCACCACGAAGGCGCTGATCAGCAGCACCCCCACCGCCTTGATCGACACCGCCACCACCACAGCCAGCAGCACGATGAAGGCCAGGCGGTGACGGCTGACTCCCACACCGAAGGCCCCGGCCAGCTCGCTGTTGAGCGTGAGCAGAACCTGGGCGCGCAGGCTGAGGGCGAGATAGATCAAGGCGCCGATCAACAGCACCGTGATCACCGCCAGATCACTCCAGCTGATGCCGAGGATGTCGCCGAAGAGCAGCTGTTGGATGCTGCCCCGATAGCTCTCCACCAGGCTGAGGGCCACCACCGCGAAGGCCAGGGAGGTGGAGTACACGATGTTGAGCAGAGCATCAGCGGGCAGGCCGCTGCGGGCCACCAGCTGGTTCACCACCAGGGCGAACAGCACCGCGAAGGGAATCAGCACCAGGGTGGGATTGACCCCGAGCAGGATGCCCAGGCTGATGCCGAGCAGGGCGGAATGGCCCAGGGCATCACTGAAGAACGAGAGCTGGCGCAGCACCGCGAAACTGCCCAGAAGCCCACCCAGGGCCCCGGTGAGCAGGCCGCCCAGCAGAGCCCGCTGCATGAACGGCTGGCCAACCACCGCGAGCAGGCCACCGGCATCAGCCACGGGGATGCTCCTGGCTGTGGTCATGGCGGTAGGGCACCACATTGGGGCCATAGAGCTCGGCCAGCCGCGCTGGACTGAGCGCGTGGTCGGGGGCACCGCTGCAGCGCAGGCGACGGTTCAGGCACAACACCTGGTCACTGCTGCGGCGCACCATGTCCAGATCGTGCGACACCTGCAGCACGGTCCAGCCCTCCTGGCGGCGCAGTTCCAGCAGAAGCTGCTGGAACTGCTCGCTGCTGGGGGCATCGAGACCGGCCTGGGCCTCGTCGAGAACCAGCAGCTGGCGGGGCCGCACCACACAGAAGGCCAGCAACACCCGCTTCAGCTGACCGCCGGAGAGCTCGCTGAGACGGCGCTTCGCCAGGTTTTGGCAGGCGGTGCGCTCCAGGGCACGGCACACGGCCTCAGAACGACGGTTGCTGCCGAGCCAGGCCAGGCTCAGGCCTGGCGGATCAAGGCCAAAGCCCACGAATTCAGCCACGGTGAGGGGGAAGCGCCCCTGCAGCGCCAGGCTCTGGGGCAGGTAAGCGATCTGCGCTCGCAGCGAACGGGGGTACTGACCCGCCGGGCCGAGCTCGTGGCCGAGGATCTTCACCGTCCCTGAGGATCTCGGCAGAAGGCCGAGCAGGGCGCCCACCAGAGAGCTCTTGCCGGCACCGTTCGGACCCACCAGGGCCGTATCGGTTTCGCGGGCCAGGGCAAAGCTCACCTGCTCCACGGCCAGCTGCTCACCGCGCCGCACGCTCAGGTCTTCCACCACCAGCACCGGGTTGCTGCCAGTCATGGGCTGAGGGGCCGGCGCTGGTCTTCTGCTTCTGTGGTCATGACCGCGGCTTGAAGCCGGCTCCCGGGTGCCTCCCCTGCCGTTCGCGCTGCGGAACATCCACAGGCCACAGCCACCAGCGCCCGTTGGCATCCCCCGCCGCGAGGTGATGACCATCCGGCCGCCAGGCCAGCACGTTGAAGCCGCTGCCCTGGCCCTCCAGCGGCTGCAGCATCCGGCCTCGGCCATCCCAGAGCACCACGCTGCCGTCGCTGGAGGCGCTGGCCAGCAAGGTGCTGCCCGGTGCAAAGGCCAGGGCATTGACGCGACGCTCGTGCCATAG
>JBIPMZ010000090.1:0-8235 GCA_044376165.1 Cyanobium sp. | reverse complement strand
GGTCCCGGAGCCTTCCCCCACCCAGCGGATCACCGACGATCTCGATCGCCTTCTGGAAGTGCTCCCCCCTGCCGTGCAGGCGGCCCTGATCCGCGCCGAGAGCCGTGAGCAGCTGCTGGAGGTGGTGCTCGATCTGGGCCGCGTGCCCGAGGCCCGCTACCCCGGCCGGGCTCTCGACCTGGGGGACGCGCCGATCGAGCGTGGGGATCTGGCGGAGGTCTTGCGGCGTCTGGGCCCGTTCGGCGGCGACAACCGAGCCGGCATCGAGCGCACCCTGCACCGCATCAGTGCCATCCGCAACCGCACCGGTGAGGTGGTGGGGCTCACCTGCCGGGTTGGGCGGGCGGTGTTCGGCACCGTGGCGCTGGTGCGCGACCTGCTCGACTCCGGTCAGTCGCTGTTGCTGATGGGTCGCCCCGGGGTGGGCAAGACCACAGCCCTGCGGGAGATCGCCCGCGTGCTCGCCGACGACCTGGGCAGGCGGGTGGTGGTGATCGACACCAGCAACGAGATCGCCGGCGACGGAGACATTCCCCACCCGGCGATCGGCCGGGCCCGGCGCATGCAGGTGGCCCGGCCCGAGCTGCAGCATCAGGTGATGATCGAAGCGGTGGAAAACCACATGCCCGAGGTCATCGTGATCGATGAAATCGGCACCGAACTGGAAGCGCAGGCGGCGCGCACGATCGCCGAGCGGGGCGTGCAATTGGTGGCCACCGCCCACGGCAATGAGCTGGCCAACCTCATTCGCAATCCCACCCTGAGCGACCTGGTGGGGGGCATTCAGTCGGTGACCCTCGGGGACGAGGAGGCCCGGCGTCGCCGCACCCAGAAGACCGTGCTGGAGAGGGCTGCTGAACCCACCTTCCCCCTGGCCGTGGAGATGCACAGCCGGCACCGCTGGCTGGTGCATCGTGAGGTGGCGCTCACCGTCGATTTGCTGCTGCGGGGTCAGACGGCCCGCCCGCAGGTGCGGGAGCTGGGTCCCGGCGGTCAGGTGCAACTCGTGGAGCCCACCACCTCGCCTTCGGCTCTGCCCGCTCGCCCCGCGGCCGGCCCCCGCCCGTCGGCGGGTCTGCGCCGGCTGGCGCCGGTTCCCTTGCCGGATCCCCTGGCCCCCTCCCCCCATGCCCCCCAGGTTCCGCCGGCGGAGCCTGGGGAGCCCCTGCGCCTGTGTGGCGTGGGGGTGACCGCGCGACAGCTGGAAGAGGCCGCGCGCAGCCGAGCCTGGCCGGTGCAGGTGGTGGCCGAGCCGGAGCAGGCGGATGTGCTGCTCAGCCTGCGGGGGCAGCTCGGGCGCGATCCGGAGTTGCGGGTTCGCGCTCGCTCCCTGGGCCTGCCGATCCTGGTGATCAAGTCCGACAGCCTGCACCAGCTACAGCGGGCGATCGAGCGGCTGCTGGAGCGGCGGACCGCGGCGGGCGGAGGGGCGCCGGGCATGGGGGGAACGGGTGGGGGGGCCGAGCTCTCCGATTCCCGCCCTGCCGCCGATCCGGAGGATGTCCACGCGGCGATGGAGGAATGCCGCCTCGCGGTGGAGAAGGTGGTGCTTCCCCAGGGCAGGCCCGTGGAGCTGCTCCCCCGCAGCGACCGGGTGCGTTCGATGCAGGCCGAGCTGGTGAGCCGCTACCGGCTGCGGAGCGCCGTGTTCGGGCGGGGACTGCAGCAGCGGTTGCGGGTGTTTCCCGCCTGATCGAGCCCGGCGAGGGGGGTTCCGCCCGGATTTCGGCCGGTTGACGAAGGCACGGCCGTTATGGGTTACTGAACCGGTACCCCCGGCAGCCGAGTTCTCGAGCGGCCGAATTCACTGGGGCACATTGGGCCGTCGCCAAGCGGTAAGGCAGCGGGTTTTGGTCCCGCCATTCCTAGGTTCGAATCCTAGCGGCCCAGTTTTTATCCGCGCTTTGCTCTGCCCCCTGGCCCCCTGCTGGTCTTTGATTTCGATGGCGTGCTCTTCGATGGCATGCCGGAGTACTGGTGGGCAGCCCGCACCGCTGCCCTGGAGCTGGCCGCCGCCGATGGCCGTGCGCTGACCCTGCCGGAGGCCGCGCCCCCCGGCTTCGCCCAGCTCCGCCCGCACATCCATCAGGGTTGGGAGATGGTCCTGATGGCGGCCGAGTTGGGGCGAGCCGACTTCGATGCCGCGGCGGCTGCCGCGGCCTACGACAGCGCCTGCGCCGCAGCCCGGGCGCGCTGGGCCTGGGGAGCGGAGCGGCTGCAGCGCGCCCTGGAGACGGTGCGGCACGCCGCCATCACCACCGACCGTGGCGCCTGGCTGGCCCGGTATCGCCCCTACCCCGGGGTGATCGAGCGCCTGCCCCGCCTCTCCGCCGAGGGAGCCGAGTGGGTGGTGCTGACCACCAAGGGCGCCGCCTTCGCTGCGGAGCTGCTGGCAGCGGCCCGCCTGACCCCGGACGCCCTCTACGGCCACGAGCACGGCAGCAAGCCGGAGGTGCTCCTCCGGTTGCGGGAGCGGGGTCGGCCGCTCTGGTTTGTGGAGGATCGACGGCCCACCCTCGAGCGGGTCCGGGCCACCGCCGGCCTGGAGACGGTGCGCTGCTACTTGGTGGCGTGGGGGTACTTGGCGCCCGGGGACGGGCGGGGTTTGGCGGAGGCGGGCCTGCGCTGGCTGGAGCCGGAGCAGTTTGCGGCCCCCCTGGCGGCCTGGCCCTGAACCGCTAAGGTACGAGCGTACTAGGCACAGCCGGGGCGCCGGTTCCCGGTGGTGGCACTTGTTTTCCAGAGGCCGCAGGATGGCGGGCGGGTTGAGATCTCCTTCCCCTCCCGGCGCCTGCCCCACCGCGGCCCCTTTCCCATCGCTGAATTCCGCCATGCCTTCCGATCCCAAGGCCGCCGCCGCCACCCCCGCCCCTGCGGCGGGTTCCCTGGCCCCGGCTGATCCCCGCGCCGCCGCCGAGCGGGACAAGGCCCTCGGCCTGGTGCTGAATCAGATCGAGCGCAACTTCGGCAAAGGGTCGATCATGCGGCTCGGCGACGCCTCTCGCATGCGGGTGGAGACGATCAACACCGGCGCGCTCACCCTTGATCTTGCCCTCGGGGGCGGCTATCCCAAAGGTCGTGTGGTGGAGGTCTACGGCCCCGAGAGCTCGGGCAAGACCACCCTCACCCTGCACGCGATCGCCGAGGTGCAAAAGCGCGGCGGTGTGGCCGCGTTCGTGGATGCGGAGCACGCCCTCGATCCCGTCTATGCCGCCGCCCTCGGCGTCGATATCGAAAACCTGCTGGTCTCCCAGCCGGACACCGGGGAGATGGCCCTTGAAATCGTCGATCAGTTGGTGCGCTCCGCCGCCGTCGACATCGTCGTGGTCGACTCGGTGGCCGCCCTCACCCCTCGGGCGGAGATCGAGGGGGAGATGGGGGATCTGGCGGTGGGCAGCCAGGCCCGCCTGATGAGCCAGGCGATGCGCAAGATCACCGGCAACATCGGCAAGTCGGGTTGCACGGTGATCTTCCTCAACCAGCTGCGCCAGAAGATCGGCGTCACCTATGGCAATCCGGAAACCACCACCGGTGGCAACGCCCTGAAGTTCTATGCCTCGGTGCGCCTCGATATCCGTCGCATCCAGACCCTGAAGCGCGGCACCGAGGAGTACGGCATTCGCGCCAAGGTGAAGGTGGCGAAGAACAAAGTGGCGCCTCCCTTCCGCATCGCTGAATTCGACATCCTCTTCGGCCGCGGTATCAGCACCCTCGGCTGCCTGCTCGACCTGGCTGAGGAGACGGCTGTCGTCATCCGCAAGGGTGCCTGGTACAGCTACGAGGGCGACAACATCGGCCAGGGTCGCGACAACACGATCGCCTGGCTCGAGCAGAACCCCGACCAGGCCCGGGTGATCGAGGAGGTCACCCGCCTGCGGCTCACCGAGGGGTCGGAGGTTACCGCCAACTCGATGAAGCCCCTGGCGGCGGCGGCACGGCAGGCGGCCACCAAGCCGCTCGGCGCGGCTGAGGCGGAAGCCGCCGCGGTCAAGGTGCTGGAGGAGCTTCCGGTCGACTGAAGCGGCTGGGCCGTCCGAACCGGCCCCTCGGGCGATGCAATCTGGCGGGGGCCTCAGGCAGTCCCCGCCTCCTCCTGGGGTCGAGGGGCCAGGGGGCTGGGGAAGGGGGCGCGCAGCACACCGGCCACCCGCTGCAGCTCTTGAATCGCCTCGGCCCCCTCCAGCCTCACCAGCTCGTGGCCATTGCGGGATTCCACCCAGTTCACGCCGCAATCCGAAACCCGGAAGCGCACCAAATGGCCCTCGCCCAGTTCGGCGACGAAGGCGGTGCCCTGTCGATCGCCCGGATCCCCGCAGGTGTAGCAACTCGCCACTTGTCCCTGCTGCTGCAGGCAGCGGGCAAGGGCCTCGAGGCTCAGCACCAGATCGTCGACGACGGAGCGGTACTGCTCAGCAAGGCGGAAAAACACAGCAGCAGTAAAAACATCGAGCAAGCCTAAGGTTTTCTTTTGATTTCGGGAGGGGCTCGCTCCCCGTGTGCGGGCTTCCCTACCGGCTGTGGCTTCCGCTCTCGATTCAGCTGTCTGCCAGCTGCCACCACCCCAGGGCCGGGCCGAGAAAGCGCACGGTGATCCAGAACAGCGCCAGGGCTCCGATGCCCACCCAGGCGCCGCGGGTGCTCAGCTGGACAAACCGGTCGGCCTGGTTGCGGCTGAGGGGGAGCCAGGGAACGAGCCGGGGCGATGGATCGGTGGGTTTGGTACCCGCGGATTTCTTCTGGCGGGGGGGCAGACCCAGTTTGGATCGGCGCTTCGCTTCTCCCATCGCAGCTCGGAATGGTTCGTCATTCGGGAGGCTAAGGCGACCTCAGGAGGGCAGCAGCCGACTCAGCTGCACCCACGGTTCGAGGGCGTTGAACACCTGACGCCCCCAGCTGCGCCCCCGCAGGCGGCCATCGAGCACCGCCAGGCGGCCGCCGCCCCGCCGCAGGCTCGCCACGCCGCGCTGCAGGCGGTTCAGGGCATCCGGCAGGAGCAGTTCGCGGAACCAGTCGCGGCCTTGCTGACGCAGCCGCGCGACCCGGGCGGCCGTCAGCGGATCCTCCAGGCTGGCGATCGGCAGGAGTCCCACCACCACCTGGCTGGGCAGCGGCAGCTGCCCCTGATGCTCCAGCCACCAAGACCAGCGGCAGCAGAGCACCCCGTTGCTCTCCGGCGCCCCGCACTCCTGGCCCACCCGGCGGCCAAACTCCGCCGCCAGGCCGCTGGCGAGGCCGCGGCGCAGCGGTTCGTCATCCAGCAGCACCACGCTCAGGCCGGATTGGCCCAGCACCAGGCGACGGCATTGATCCAGCAGGTGCTCGGCCAGTTGCGGGCTCGTCGGCAGGGGTTGGCGCAGGGGGGCATAGAGGGGCAGCGGGTCGGTGAGGGGGGGATCCGCCAGGTCGAGCTGCACGGTTGGGGCGAGGCCGAGCACCGTGGCCGCCTGGGGAAGGGCCACCCCCTCGGCCGGGACCGGGCGCACCCCCGCCAGTTCCCCGGCCAGCACCGCCCCGCGCCCCTCCAGCAGACCCACAAGCTCCACCAGGGGTTCCAGCGGCTGGCGGTGCAGCTGCCATGGCAAGCCTCCCGCCTCGATGCGGGCCCAGCCGCACCAGCCCCCCTCCGCCGCGGCCAGCCAGGCCGGCCAGGGGGCCGGCAGGGAGGGAAGCAGGTGCAGCAGGTGCCGCAGCGGCGCCTCGTCCTCCGGAGCCAGGGGCACCAGGCCTTGGGAGCGTCGCGGGTGGCGAAGAATGCGATGGCTCAGACCCTGGTGGAGGCTCAACAGGCTCTCCGCCAAGGCTGGCTGGCTGAGGATCAGTTCGTCCCAGTGCCGCGGCTCCACCTGGATGGCCAGGGCGTTTCGCAGCTCCGCCTCCAGCCGCTCCGCCTCGGGGATCACCAGCTGTCTTTCCCCCAGCTGCCCCGCCCGCCAGGCGCTCAGCAGCTCGCGGTGGCTCAGCAGCCAGAGTCGGGCCGAGGCGGGGGCTTCAGGGCCCTGCCAGCAGGCCAGCGGCAGGCCGGCGGCCCGCAGCCGCGGCCACTCCACCTGCAGCAGCCGCTGACGCAGGCGATCGCTGGCCACCAGGGCCAGGGGCACATCGCTCAGGGCGAGGGGCACCAGCAGGCTGATCCACCAACTCGGATCGGCGCCCGGGGCCAACCGCACCAGGGTGTGATCGCTGCGTCGCAGGCTGCGGGCCACCAGCCGGCTGAGGGTGAGGTGGTGCGGCCAGCGCGGCTGCCCCTCGCCCTGAAGCAGGGCTTTGAGGTGCAGGTGGGCGCTGGCTTCCAACATTTGGCAATCGTAGGCAGGGCCCCTGCGGCGGGAGGGCAGCGAGGGAGACAGCGGGGCCCGGCGCGAGGGTTTGACGCCAGGCGCCCTGTAGGAAGCTGACGGCAGTGCCCCGAGGCCCGTCGATGAAGCCCGCCTGGCAGAGCCGACCCGTGGGGGTGGTGGGACTGGGGTTGATCGGAGGCTCCCTCGGCCTCGATCTGCGCCGACAGGGGGTGTCGGTGCATGCCCTGGTGCACCGGTCGGAGACCGCCGAGCGGGCGCGCCAGCGGGGGCTGGCGGATCAGGTGGCCACCGACCCCGCCGTGTTGGCGGAGTGCGCTCTGGTGATCCTCTGCCTGCCCCTCGATCGGCTGCTGGAGCCGCTCCCTTCCCTCCTGGCCGCTTTGCCGGCCCGGGCCACCGTCACCGACGTCGGTTCGGTGAAGGGGCCGGTGTTGGCGGTCTGGGAACCGTCGCTGGGCGGGCGGTTCGTGGCTTCCCACCCCATGGCCGGCACCGCTCGTGCGGGTGTGGAGGCAGGCGAGGAGGGACTGTTCCGCGGTCGTCCCTGGGTGCTCACGCCGACGCCCCGCACCGATCCGCAGTCCCTGCTGGCCGTGCAGACCCTGGCCGAAGCCCTGGGGGCCGTTCCGGTCCGCTGCGGCGCCGCGGAGCATGACCGGGCCGTGGCGCTCATCTCCCATCTGCCGGTGCTGGTGAGTGCGGCCCTGCTCTGCGCTGCCGACCGCGCCTCCGAGGGCGATCTTGCCCCCCTGGTGCGGCTCCTGGCCTCCAGCGGTTTTGCGGACACCACGAGGGTGGGGGGCGGCAATCCCGAGCTGGGCACCTTGATGGCGCGTCACAACCGAGCGGCTCTGCAGGCGGCCTTGGCCGCCTACCGCAACGCCCTCGAGGCCCTGGAGGCGCGGGTGGCCTCCGGGGACTGGGAGGGATTGCGCCGCTGCCTGGAGGAAGCCCGGGACTTGCGCCCCCCCTTCCTGAAGGACTGACGCCCCTCCCTCAGGCCGGCAGCCGCAGCGGCGTTCCGCGGCCCTCCAGCAATTGCCGGCAGGCCATCAGGGCCGAGAGGCTCACGCCGGCGGTCCCCTCCCCGGGATGGATCGAGTCGCCGCAGAGCCACAGGCCCTGCAGGGGGGTGCGGCTCGCCAGGCCGAAGGGGCCGAAGTGGCGGGGCTGCTGCCCCAGGCCTCCCACCCAGCCCCAGGGACGGCCGGTCCAGCGGGCGAAGCCCCGCGGTGTGGCCAGCTCCCCGTGTCGCCAGCCCTCGGGGGGTACCCCCAACAGCCGCTCCAGACCGGCCTGGATCCCCCTGAACGCCTCCTGTTTCCGTGTGGCGTAGGCCGATGGCTCCAGGGAGAACCAGGGGCGGGCGGGGGTGAAGGCACTGGCGATCACGGTGGCCTGACCCGCCGGGGCGCGACCGTCCCCCTCCCGGCTGACGGAGACGAACAGCGAACCCGGCTCGCTCCAGTCGAGCTGCAGATGGCCAGGACAGTCGGCGGGGAGCCGCTGCCGCTCCACCGCTCCGTAGAACACCAGCGCGCCGCTGGGCTCCGGCAGCCCTGCCAGCCGCCGCCGGTAGCCCGCGGGCAGGGCCTCCCCGAGCAGGGCGGGCAGGGTTTGGGGGGGCAGGCTGAGCACCACATCCCGGGCCTGCAGGTGGAACGGGGCGCCGTCGGGCCCCTCCCCCTCCACACGCCAGCCGCCGCCGGACCCCTGTCGGCTCGCCAGCCGCCGCACCCGGTGTCGGCGGCGCAGGCGCCCTCCCCCGCCCGCCAGGGCCCGCTCCAAAGCGTCGCTGAGGGCCTGCATTGAACCCTGCAGGTGCCACAGCCCCAAAGGCTCCTGCACCATCGCCAGCACCGTTGCGCCGTAGAGGGCCGCCGTGCGGTGCGCCGGTTCCTGGGAATAGAGCCTCAGCTGGAGGTCGAGGAACCGC
>JBIPMZ010000089.1:0-8269 GCA_044376165.1 Cyanobium sp. | reverse complement strand
GAAGTAAAATCACTTCCTGTTTTACGGCTGGCGATCGATCTACGATGCCGTCGTTGCGCTTGAGCAAGAGATGAGAGCGTTTCATTTTGTGAAATGAGCGATGGGGCTTTTGAGGAGAAGGGGGGGCTGAGAGTAATCCCCCTTGAGATGTAAGTCTTAAAGGCTTGCTGCGGGCCATGGCCCACTGCCTTCTTGGCGCTGGCCTACTGCCTTCTTGGCACTACGGCGGTAAGGAAACGGGGCTCATCGCCTCCACCTCCAGCAGCAGGAACGGCTCGCCGTGGAGGTCTCGTTGTTTGTGGGTCGTTCCGCGGACGCACAGGCCATCCCCGGGGGCTGGTGACCAGCCCGCCAGGGAGAAGCCCTCCTTCAGCCATTGCCCGTGTTGGGTCAGGAAATAGAGCGTCCCTTGGCATTCGATCGCTGCGGCCATACCGGGCAGGCAGGGTTCGGTGGTGCAGGGGTTGGGAACGAGCACATACGGGCCGATCCATGGGGAAGGGGCAGCTTGGTCGTTCATCGCCGTTCTCCTGGTGCGTAGACGGGTTGGCTGGATCTAAACCGTGTAGTTGAAGTAGCGCCAGTCGCTCCACGGGCAGGTGCGACCGCCCACCAGGGCCCGCACCCGCCAGCGACCCCGTTGCGCTCCGACAAACACATGCTCATAGGAGCAATCTGTCAGCGAGCCGGAGACCAGCCAGGTGGCATTCACCTCCGCTGCCCATTTGCCGGCGGCCTTGGCGCCAAACGCATCAATCTCAATGTTGTACGTGGCGCCACTCGCCGGAACCGGATCCCACTGGAAGGTGGTGAGTCTGGGGAAATGATCGAAGGTTTCGTTGTTATAGGGGCTGCGCAGATTGGGTACGAAGCCACTCCACCAGTTCAGGGTTGGATCCCCCAGCAAGGTAAGCCCGTAGAACCACTGCCGCATCCATAATGCATGGCTGCTTCCTAACGCCTTCCACCAATCCACATAGGCATCGCCGATCACCTTGCCGCTACCCATCGGGCCGTAGAAATTCTCGAACGTCAGCATCGAGCCGGATTTCGTGCTTCCCACAGCAGCCAGGCCGTTGCAGGTGGATCCACCAGCTTTGTCAAAGATGTACCAGCCCGCCATATAATCAGGCTGGGTGAATAAGGCATTGCTGCAGGCAAAGAGATTATAGAAAAGCGCGTTGGGTGGGTTGGTGTCCTTAAGGTAGGTGTTGGGTATCCATTCTGAAGCCGCGCCTGGTATCTTGAACGAGTGGCCGCCAGGGGAGGAGTGAACACAGATCTGCGCCCAGGAGCGAAACTGCTGCACCTCCCCTTTGTAGCGATCGCCATCCGTGGTGGTTGGATCTGTAATCGTCTCTACATTCGCGCTCGGCAGCATTGCATCGAGCGCGCAGTCGCCAAAGCCGGTCCAGTCATCATCCACATAGGCAAGGCCTTTGTTCGAGGCGCCAAACAATCCCTTGCGGTACAGATGATTGCGTTTGAAGTAATCATTCACCAACGCCGCATCGTTGCCGTTCGCCAGAGGGGTCCAGAGGCGGCCCACCCAGATTTCGGGTTCCACAGCGGTGGGATGCTCGCTGAACTTTCCGTCCCCGTCCGGGTCATTCCAGGTGCCGTTCAAGTCTGCGAAGTAGAGGTCACAGGGAAACTCGGCCGCGCCGTTGAAGTCATCCGCCATCTCAAACCAAGCCACCGGCAGGGCTCCCACCAGCAGGGCACCCGCCAGCGGCTTTTTGCCAATCAGGAAGTTGCGCAGATCCACGGGCCCGCCCCCGCTGACCTTGTAGACCACGGCAAAATACCCTTCATAGGCAAGGTCTTGCACATACACATCAACCGCGGCCTTGACCGCTGGATAGAGGGCTGCATTCACCAACACCAGCACTTTGCCCTTGCAAAAGACGCCGGCTGAATAGGATTGCAGCTGCCTCAGGTCTGCGGAGAAGGCGGGGCGTGGCTGCTCCTCAGCCGCGAAGGCCGCCGGTGGCAGCAGCGTGCGGAATTCGCTGAATGTTTGCGGCTTGAGATTGTTCTTGTCGACGTAGTCGAGAGTGTGAACACTGCTGTAGTCAATTTTGAAGTTGCGCAGTTGTGCAACCTGTTTGAGATCGATTTGAGCGCTTGGCATGGTGGCCTCTTGGGGCGGAGGGTGGAATGGCTTGGCCCTGGCGACTCTTTGTGCCAGTCTTGGTAGGGCGCTTGGAGATCCAGGCAGTGGGCAACCAGCTCGCTGCAGATCCAGCGATCGGGATGGTCTTTCATCCTGCAAAGCAGCTCTTCAAGGCGTTTGCCCGTCAGGCGGTTCAGCCGTTTGCCCATCACCGTGTTGCTCGCCAGCTGGGTCGCAATCAGGTCGATGTCGTAGGTGCAGTCGGGAAACGGTGGTGGTCATGGGGAACTCCCAGAAGAAGGGGGGCGTTCGGCCCCTGTATTCAGTTTGCAGCACATCACGCTATCGGCATGACGCGGCAACATGTCTACATGGTTTCCGTTGGGGCAAGGGTTTCCGTGGGGGCAAGGGTTGCCGCGCCGGCAAGAGGGCCCCGCGGCGCCCCTAGGGTTTTGCCACCTTTTGCGGTGGCCATGGAACCGGCCCTGAGCCATCTCAATCGCCGCGGCGAGGCCCGCATGGTGGATGTGGCCGCCAAGCCGCTCACAGACCGGGAAGCGTTGGCCGAGGGATTCCTGCAGCTGGCCCCCCACGCCCTCGCCCTGGTGCTCCAGGGGCAGGCCCCCAAGGGGGATGTGCTGGCGGTGGCGCGGGTGGCGGCGATCCAGGCGGCCAAGCGCACCGCCGAGCTGATCCCCCTCTGCCATCCCCTGCCCCTGGCGGGGGTGGAGGTGACGATCGAGGCGCAAGGGCAGGCCCTGCGCGTGCGGGCCCGGGTGCGCACCACCGCCCCCACCGGCGTGGAGATGGAGGCGCTCACCGCGGTGCAGGTGGCCCTCCTCACCCTCTACGACATGCTCAAGTCGGCCGATCGGGCGATGACGATCGGTCCGGTGCGGCTGCTGGAGAAGCACGGTGGTCGCCACGGCAGCTGGCGTCACCCCGAGGCGCCGGCAGCGTCGGCCGAGACGCCGGAGAGCGCGGATGGCTGAACCCTTCCCCCGCGAGGGCCTGCCCCTGCCCGAGGCCCGGGCCCGCGTGCTCGCCGCCCTCACCCCGCTGCCCGGCCTCGAGCGGCTCCCCCTGGCCGCCTGCCTGGGCCGGGTGAGCGCCGAGGTCTGCCTCGCCCGCGAGGCGGTGCCGGGCTTCCGCGCCTCGATCATGGACGGCTACGCGATCCCCGACGCGGCGCCTCCGCCCTCCGGCGCCCGTTGGCAGCTGGTGGGTCGCTCCGCCCCCGGGGCGCCCTTCGCCGGCCCGTTGGAGAGCGGCGCCGCGATTCGCATCCTCACCGGCGCGCCCCTGCCGGAGGGGGGCCTGCGCGTGCTGCCGCAGGAGCGGGTGCAGGTGGAGGGGGAGACGCTGCAGCTCTGCGGCGAGGCGGGCGCCAACCCCTGGATTCGCGCCGCCGAGGAGGAGGCGGCGCCGGGGCAGGAGTTGCTGGCCGCCGGGCGCCGGCTCGGGCCGGCCGACCTGGCTCGGCTGGCCAGCTGCGGGGTGGCGGCGCTGGCGGTGCGGCGCCGGCCGCGGCTGGGCCTGCTGATCAGCGGCGATGAGCTGGTGCCCGCCGGTGAGCCGCGCCCGCCCGGGGCGATCTGGGAGAGCAACGGCACCCTGTTGGAGGCGCTGCTGGCGCGGCTGGGCTACGGGGTGGCGGAGCGGCGGGTGGTGGCGGATCAGCCCGTGGCCCTGGCGGCGGCCCTGGAGGCCTTGGCGGCCAGCTGCGACGTGGTGGTGAGCACCGGCGGCGTGTCGGCCGGCGATGCCGACTGGATCCGGCCGCTGCTGGCGGAGCGGGGAACGGTGGCTTTCTGGAAGCTGTTCCTCAAGCCCGGCCGGCCGTTTGCCTTCGGGCAGCTGGGTGGCCGTCCGTTCTTTGGCCTGCCCGGCAACCCGGTGGCGGCGGCGATCACGGCGCTGCAGCTGCTCTGGCCGGCGCTGCAGGCGCTGGAGGGGGCCGAGCCGGAGCTGCTGCCGCGGCTGCGGGTGCGCCTGGCGACCCCCCTGCCCCGGACCCCCGGTCGGCCGGAGCTGGCGCGGGCGCGGCTGCGGGTGGGGGCGGCGGGGGAGCTGTGGGCGGTGGTGGAGGGCAGCCAGGCCTCCTCGCGGATCGGGTCGCTGCAGGGGGCGGACCTGCTGCTGGAGATCCCGGCGGAGGCGGGGGCCCTGCCGGCGGGCGCGGAGCTGTGGGCGCAGCTGTTGCGCTTGGCGGTGTTCTGATCGCCTTCAAAACGGGGTGTTGCCCGGCACCCACCGGCCCTCGCCGCCGCTCCACTCCCGCTTCCAGAAGGGCGCCTCGTGCTTGAGAGCCTCCAGCAGCTCCTGGCTGCAGCGCTGGGCGGGGCCACGCCGGTCGGCGGCGACGGCCACCAGCACGATCGCCTCACCGGGCCGCACCCGCCCGACGCGGTGGCGCACCAGCACCGCGGCCACGCCGGGATGGGCGGCGGCGCGGCGGGCGAGCGCCTCCAGCTGCCGCTCCGTCATGCCCGGATAGTGCTCCAGCTCCAAGGCCTCCAGCGGCGAGCCGGCGCCGGTGCTGCCGCGCACCCGGCCCACGAAGCTGCTCTCGGCGGCCGGCCGGGCGTCCAGCGCCGTCTCCAGCTCCCGTTGCCACTGCGCCAGGGCCTCCAGCGGCTCGAAGGGCTCGGCGTGGAGGTGGAGGGTGAGCAGGGGAACGGTCATCGCGGGGCGGATCAGCCGCCGCTGATCGGGGGCAGAAAGGCCAGCTCGTCGCCGTCGGCCAGGGCCGTGTCGGGTGGGGCGAAGTGGTGGTTGATCGCCACCCGCAGGCCGTCGGGCAGGCCGGTGCCGCCGCTGGCCCCGGCGCCCGACAGCTGAAGCTGCTGCCAGAGGCTGAGGGGGGTGGCCCCGGCGGGGGCGAGCACGGGCCGCTCGCTCCAGCCCGCCGCCTCCCGCAGGCCGGCGAACAGGCGGATGCGCAGGCTCAAGGCGGGCGGGCCAGGCTGGCGGGGCGGGGGGGCCATCACGTTTCCATCGCCAGGGTGGGGGTGACCACGGGCCGAGGCTATCGGAGCGGCGCGGGCGTGGCCACCATCCCCTGCGCCGCCCAAAATGATCGGAGCCCCTGCCGCGCCCGCGTGAGCCTCGCCATCGCCCTGCTCACGGTGTCCGATACCCGCACCCTGGCGGACGATCATTCCGGTGCGGCGCTGGCGGAGCGCCTGCAGGCGGCGGGCCACCGGCTGCAGGAGCGGCGGATCGTGCCCGACGACCGCTACCGCATCCGCGCCGAGCTGAGCCGCTGGATCGCCGACCCGGCGGTGCAGGTGGTGATCAGCAGCGGTGGCACCGGCCTGACCGGCCGCGATGGCACCCCCGAGGCGGTGGCGCCCCTGCTGGACAAGACGATCGAGGGCTTCGGCGAGCTGTTCCGCGTGCTCTCCTTCGAGACGATCGGCACCAGCACCCTGCAGAGTCGCGCCCTGGCGGGGGTGGCCAACGGCACGGTGATCTTCGTGCTGCCCGGTTCGCTGGATGCGGTGCAGACCGCCTGGGATCGGCTGATTCGCGCCCAGCTGGATGACACCACTCGCCCGTGCAACCTGGTGCAGCTGCTGCCGCGGCTGCGGGAGGCGGCGGGGTGAGGGGCGAGCGGGGGCCGCCTCGCGCCGTTGCGGGAGAATCCTCCCGCCCCTCCCCTGCCCCCTCCCCCATGCTCCTCGACCTGCGCGGCAAGAAGGCCCTCGTTACCGGCATCGCCAACAACAAGTCGATCGCCTGGGGCATCGCCCAACAGCTCCATGCCGCCGGCTGTGAGCTGGGCGTCACCTACCTGCCGGATGAACGGGGGCGGTTTGAGGGGAAGGTGCGCGACCTCACCGCTCCCCTCGGCCCCACCCTGTTCGAACCCCTCAACGTGCAGGACCCAGCCCAGATCGAAGCGGTGTTCGCCCGCGTGGCTGAGAGCTGGGGGCATCTCGATGTGCTCGTGCACTGCCTGGCCTTTGCCGGCAAGGAGGAGTTGATCGGCGATTACTCCGCCATCAGCCCCGAGGGCTTCGCCCGCGCCCTGGAGGTGAGCGCTTACTCGCTGGCGCCCCTGTGCCGCCATGCCAAGCCCCTCTTCAACGACGGCGCCAGCGTGATCACCCTGAGCTATCTGGGGGCGGAGCGGGCCATCCCCAATTACAACGTCATGGGCGTGGCCAAGGCCGCCCTGGAGGCCTCGGTGCGCTACCTGGCCGCCGAGCTCGGACCCGAAAAACAGGTGCGGGTCAACGCCATCAGCGCCGGCCCCATCCGCACCCTCGCCAGCTCCGCCATCGGCGGCATCCTTGAGATGATCCACAACGTGGAAGAAAAAGCCCCCCTGCGCCGCACCGTGACGCAGGAGGAGGTGGGCAGCACCGCCGCTTTCCTCGCGAGCTCCCTGGCCAGCGGGATCACCGGCCAGGTGCTCTACGTGGATGCCGGCTACTGCATCACGGGGATGTGACCCCGTCAGGCCCAGAGGTTTTGCACCACCGCAGCCCCCACATTCAACCCCACCCCGAAGGAATCCTCGCAGGCCTCGCGGATGTGCACGCCGCCGTACACGCGGCTGATCGCATCCTCGTAGCCGGCCTCGTAGAAGCTGTTGCGCACTACACCGCCCTGGTCCACAAAGCCATCAAAGTCGCGCACCACCCCCGGCAGCTCCTCCGAGGTGGCCTCGAAGTCTACGCCATTGCCAAAGAAATGGGTCATCACACTGGCAAAGGTGCCCCCCATCGCCGAGTGGCCGGAGAGGAAATCCGGGAAGGGTGGCGATTGGACGCCATTGATGGAAGACAGCAAAGACTGCCAGCTTTGGTCGCGCACCGTGACGGGGGAGCCATCGGTGTCGGAGAAGCTGCCGGTGATCACATCCCAGGGGCGGGGCTGAACGTTGTCGTATTTCTCCTTCCAGGCGCAGATCACGGCATCCGCCATCGCAAGGCTCAGGCTGGTGATCAGCTTGGCGTTGGTGATCGTGGAGGTCTGTTGCTGCACCGCCACGTCCATGGCGATGTCGAGCAGCTGGCCGTAGGGCCGGCAGGTGTCGGGCCGGTCGTAGGCCCAAAACTTGGCGATCTCCGTTTGGTCTGCGGTGCGCAGCAGGGTGGTGGTGGTGGTGTCCTCCAGGCCGCCGTAGAGGCGCACCTCGTTGAGTTGCTGGGCGTAGAGATCGAGGTTGACATCCGGCCGCGCCTGCAGGCCATCGGAGCTGAAGGCGCTGGTGCCGCTGATCACCCACGGGGTCACCGATCCCCAGTTGGGTCCCAGCGCTGCGCCGGCGGTGGGGCCCGTGGTGGCCGGCATCCAGACGTAGCCGGGCAGGCCGTCGCTGGGCGGGGTGTAGGGGGTGGTGTTGGTTGAGCCGTCGTTGGCGCGCAGGGCACGGATCTGGTCCGCGATGCCAGCGCCGAAGGTCAAGCCCGCCAGGATGCCCGCCTGCGATCCCGTCAGGGATTGAAGGCTGAGGTTGAGCTGCTCTTGGATCAAGCCGCTCTCCCCCGGTAGTTCGAGCGACAGAATCCTCTGGGCCGCCCCCGCCAAGGCCGCATTCCGGTTGGCGCCCGCCGGGGCGTTTTGATCAATCCGGTAGTAACTCACCTGATCGCCGAAGGCCGCCAGGGTGTCCAGCATCGCCGTGGACAGCATCGCCATCAGCCGGGTGCCCGTGGTGGGGGGGATCCCGGGCTTGCCGTCGCTGCCCGCCGATTTGATCGCATTCAGGGCGCAGCTGGTCCAGACGAGGATGGGGTCAGCCCCGGTGGGGTTCACCAGCTCGACGCTCTGATTATTGGCCAGGTACTGCGACCCCTCGGCCCCGGTTGCCCCCTGCAGGCTGGCGATCAGGTAAAACGAGCCCGAGGCGAGGGCGATGTCCTCGGTGTCAAAGTTGATGGTGCTGACAGCATTGGAGAAGTTGACGGGAAACCTGACGGTTCGCGTAGACAGCAGCACGTCATCGTTGCTGAGTTTGTTGTCGGTGGAGACGAACAGGGATACCTGTACATTGCGAAAGGTAGCCGGGATGTTGGCGTTGCCCCAGGGAGGGCCGCCGCTCCCCGGGGGGCCTACGTAAAGGGCGTCCAGCTTGACTCGGGCGCGCCCGGTTTGGTTGATGAGGCCTGGGCGCTTTTGGATGCTGAGATCAATCGAGAA
>JBIPMZ010000088.1:0-8378 GCA_044376165.1 Cyanobium sp. | reverse complement strand
CGAGCAACTTTCCGCCGGAGTACGGCGAGCGGCTGGCCTTCGAGCTGCAGGTGATGGAGCAGATGGGATTCCCCACCTACTTCCTGGTGGTTTGGGACTACATCAGGTTTGCCCGCGAGAACGGCATCCCGGTCGGGCCGGGGCGGGGATCAGCGGCGGGCTCGCTGGTGGCCTACGCCCTCAAGATCACCAACATCGATCCGGTCACCAACGGTCTGCTATTCGAGCGTTTCCTCAATCCCGAACGCAAGTCGATGCCTGATATCGACACCGACTTCTGCATCGAGCGTCGCGGTGAGGTGATCGAGTACGTCACCCGTCGCTATGGCGAAGACAAGGTGGCGCAGATCATCACCTTCAACCGCATGACCTCCAAGGCGGTGCTCAAGGATGTCGCCCGCGTGCTCGACATCCCCTATGGCGATGCCGACCGGCTGGCCAAGCTGATTCCAGTGGTGCGGGGCAAGCCAGCCAAACTCAAGGAGATGATCGGACCGGAATCTCCCGCCCCTGAATTCCGCGAGAAGTACGAAAACGACCTGCGCGTCAAGCATTGGGTCAACCTGGCGATGCGCATTGAGGGCACCAACAAAACCTTTGGCGTCCACGCCGCTGGCGTCGTCATCGCCGCCGACCCCCTCGATGAGCTGGTGCCGCTGCAGCGCAACAACGACGGTCAGGTGATCACCCAATACTTCATGGAGGACGTGGAGTCGATGGGGCTGCTGAAGATGGATTTCCTCGGTCTCAAAAACCTCACCATGATCGAGAAAACCCTGGCGCTGGTGGAGCAGAGCAGCGGCGAACGGCTCGATCCCGATGCCCTGCCCGCCGAGGATCCCGACACCTTCGCCCTGCTGGCACGGGGGGATCTGGAGGGCATCTTTCAGCTGGAGTCGAGCGGCATGCGCCAGATCGTTCGCGATCTCAAGCCCTCCTCCTTGGAGGACATCTCCTCCATCCTGGCCCTCTACCGTCCCGGCCCGCTCGATGCGGGGCTGATCCCGAAGTTCATCCATCGCAAGCACGGCCGCGAAGCGATCGACTTCGCGGATCCACGCCTCCAGCCGATCCTGCAGGAAACCTACGGGATCATGGTCTACCAAGAGCAGATCATGAGGATCGCCCAGGATCTTGCGGGCTACTCCCTCGGCGAGGCCGACCTGCTGCGTCGCGCCATGGGGAAGAAGAAGAAAAGCGAGATGGAGAAACACCAAAGCCTCTTCGTCGAGGGCGCCACCCAGCGGGGGGTGGCGCCGCAGATCGCCGAGCAGCTCTTCGAGCAGATGGTGCTCTTCGCCGAATACTGCTTCAACAAAAGCCACTCCACCGCCTACGGCGCCGTCACCTACCAAACGGCCTACCTCAAGGCTCACTTCCCCGTGGCCTACATGGCCTCCCTGCTCACGGTGAACGCGGGGCAGAGCGACAAGGTGCAGCGCTACATCGCCAATTGCCTGGCGATGGGCATCGAGGTGTTGCCGCCGGATGTCAACGCTTCCGGCATTGATTTCACCCCCCTCGACAGCCGCATCCTCTTTGGCCTCTCCGCCGTGCGCAACCTCGGCGAAGGGGCGATCCGGTTGCTGATCGAATCGCGCCAGGCCGAGGGACCGTTTGCCTCCCTCGCCGACCTCTGTGACCGCCTTCCCTCCCAGCAGCTGAACCGCCGCGCCCTGGAGTCGTTGATCCATTGCGGCGCCCTCGATGGCCTCGAGAGCGGCGCCCATCGAGCCCAGCTGATGGCCGACCTCGATCTGGTGCTGGAGTGGTCCAGCGCCCGCGCTCGTGATCGGGCCAGCGGTCAGGGAAACCTCTTCGACCTGCTGGCGGGGGGAGGCGGGAAGGGATCCCCGGCCCCGGGGGACCGCAGCACCGCACCGAAGGCGGCGCCGGTCTCCGACTATCCCCCCAGCGAGAAGCTGCGCCTGGAGAAGGAGCTGCTGGGCTTCTACCTCTCCGACCACCCCCTGCGCCAGCTGGCCAGCCGGGTGAAGCTGCTCTCGCCGATCTCCCTGGCCAACCTGGAGGAGCAGGCCGACAAGGCCCCCGTCTCGCTCGTGGTGATGGTGCCCGAGATGCGCCAGGTGACCACCCGCAAGGGGGACCGCATGGCGGTGCTGCAGCTGGAGGACCTCAGCGGCAGCTGCGAGGCGGTGGTATTCCCCAAAACCTATGCCCGCCTGGCGGATCACCTGATGGTGGATGCGCGCTTGCTGGTGTGGGCGAGTGTGGATCGCCGCGATGACCGCGTGCAGCTGATCGTGGAGGACTGCCGCAGCATCGAGGACCTGCAGCTGGTGCTGGTGGATCTGGCCCCGGAGCAGGCCGCCGACATCGCCGTTCAGCATCGTCTGCGCGAGTGCCTGCAACGCCATCGCCCCGCCCAGGACGAGGTGGGGGTTCGGGTGCCCGTGGTGGCTTGCCTGCAGGACGGGCAGCGCCGCGTGTTCGTGCGGCTCGGTGCCCAGTTCTGCGTCGCCGATGCGCCGGCCGCCGTGGCGACCCTCACCACCGCGGAGTTCTCCGCCCGGCTGCGCTCGCCCCTCGGCGCCGAGAGCGGCTAGAGGGGGAGGGTTCAGCCGCCGGTTTCGCCGCTCTGCCGCATCGCCCGGATCGATTCGCGGATCCGGCGGAGGTTGAGCGGGATCTGCTCGAAGCCCCAGAGACTGCCGGGGCCTTCCTCCCAGCTGGCCGAGATCACCCCGTAGCTCAGGCCCACCAGGCCGAGCAGGAAGAAGGCCCCCGAGCCCAGCAGGGTGACCACCGGCTCGATCGTGACGATGTTGCGGGTAGCCAGCAGGTAGCTGGCGACGATCACCGCCATGCCCAGCAGGGTGGGGAGGCCGGTGGCCAAGGCGATGCGCCGGGCCATCCGCCGGGCCACCGCATCGGGGATGACCTGGCTGCCGGCGGAGCGGCGGGGAGGCTTGGCCTTGGCCTTGGCCTTCGCGCCGCGGGGGGAGACGCTCGGGCGGGCCTTGCCGAAGGCCTTCGGATCCCGCTGACGGGCCATGGGATCCCTCAGCCGCGGATGCCGAGCTTCTCGATCAGGGCGGCGTAGCGCGCCTCGCTCTGGCTGCGCAGATAGCCGAGCAGGCGCTTGCGGCGGCCGATCATTTTCAGCAGGCCCTGGCGGGAGGAGAAGTCGTGGATGTTCTTCTGCAGGTGTCCGCTGAGTTGCTGGATCCTGTCGCTCAGCATCGCCACCTGGACCTCCACCGAGCCGGTGTCGGTGGGGTGGGTTTGGTGCCCATTGATCAACTCTTGCTTCCGGGTGGTGGTGAGCGGCATGGACAGCGCCCCTGGCGCGAACGAGCAAACCGACACCTTACCTGGAGGGGGTGCCCCTCAGGCGGCAGCCCGCGACAGCCAGCGCAGCGTTTCGCGAATCCAATCCTCACAGGCGGCCCCGTCCGGCAGGTCAGCGGCCACCGCCCGCACGGCCTGGTGGATCTCCACGGGCCCATACCCCAGGGTGGCCAGCGTCAGCTCCAGCTCCTCCCGCTGTCCGTCCGCCAGGGGGGGGGCGGGAGCGTCCTCGGCCACCCCCTCGCTCCGCTCCCCGGCCACCAGGGCCGGGAAGCGATCCTGAAGACGCTGGCGCAGCTCCACCGCCAGCCGCTCGGCGGTGCGGCGCCCGACCCCCGGCGCCTGGCTCAGCCGCCGCAGGTCGGAGCGCACGATGGCGCGGGCGAGCTCCTCCACCTCCATCGCGCCGAGCAGTCCCAGGGCCATCTGGGGGCCGACACCGCTCACCGCCACCAGCTCGCGAAACAACTCCCGCTCCCGTCGCGCGGGAAAGGCGTAGAGCGTCCAACCATCCTCGCGCACCTGGGTGTGCACATGCAGGGTGAGGGTGCTGCCCGGCTCCGGCAGGGCCCGCCAGTGCCGGGCGCTGAGCTGCACCTCATAGCCCACCCCGTGACAGATGAGCAGGGCGCCGCAACGGGGCGCCCGTTGCCAGGGTTCGGCAAGACGTCCTTCGAGCCAGCCGATCATGGACCCATCTCCATCGGCCCCCATGCTGCCCCCCCTGCCAACCCCTGCCGCTCCGCTGGCCCGCGCCCTGGCCGCCCTGACCCTCGGGCTGGCCCTCCTGCTGCCCCTCGGCCTGGTGGGCTGCACGGCTGGGCCTGGCCAGCCCCCCCAGCGGGTGCTCCTGGACGCCTTGACCCTGCAGATTCGCCTCACCCAGGACCAGGTGGCCGCCGCCCTCGGGCTGGAGAGCGGCGGGATGCCCGAGGTGAGCCGGGTGCGGGTGGGGGAGCAGACGGCCCTTCGCATCGGCGAGGCCCGCGGCCTGCGGCTCTCCGGCCGCTTCGACTGGCGCCTCCGCGGCGACCCGATCCGCGTCGACAGTCCGTTCACCCTGTACCTGCAGCGGGGGGAACGGGGCGAGAGCTGGCGCCTGGCCCGGCCGAGCGGCAGCAGCAGCGGCGATGTCCAGGACTGGTTCACCTATCCCCTGCCCCTCCCCGGGGAGCGCCGCTCCCGTGCCGATCTCCCCGGCCGGCGCGCTGGCTGAGCCGGGTGCCGCCCAGCACCAGCAGCGCTCCGAGCCACGTGCGGGGTTCGGCCACCTCGGCGAAGAACAGCCAGCCCCAGAGGGCCGCGAACACCACCTGGGCGTAGCTCAGCGCCGTCGCCTGCGCCGCCGGCAGCCCGATCAGCCCCCGGGTGACCCCGATCTGCCCCAGCTGGGTGAAGAGACCCACCCCCACCAACCAGGCCGCCTCCCCGGCGGTGGGCCAGACGGGATCGAGGAGCACCGCTGGCAGGGTTAGGGGCACCGCCATCAGCGGGAAGTACAGGATGATCACCAGGGGGTGCTCACTGCGGCCCAGCCGCCGCACCGAGGTGTAGGCCACAGCGGTGAGCAGGGCGCCGGCCAGGGCCATCAGCAGCCCGAGGGAGTCGGGGGCGGCGCCGCTATGCCGCGGCAGCAGCGGTGCCGCGATCACCAGCACCCCGAGCCAACCCAGCAGCATCGCCAGGAACAGGCGCCGCCCCACCCGCTCGCCGAGCAGCAGCCAAGCCAGGGCCGCCGTGAGGGTGGGGTAGAGGTACTGCAGCACCGTGGCGGTCGCCATCGGTAGCCGGGCCACCGCGCCATAAAAGAAGTAGAGGGCCGCCGTACCCACCACGCCGCGGGCCATCAACAAGCCGCGCCGGTGCCCCAGGGGAGGGATGCGCGCGCGCCACAGCAGCCACCCGCTCAGGGCCAGGCTCACCAGGGCGCGGATCAGCACCACTTCCGGCAGGGGGATGCGGCTTCCCACGGCGCGCACGCACACCACCATCAGGCTGAAGCTCAGGGCGCTGGAGAGCATCCACAGGCTGGCGATCCGCTCCTGCCCCCACCCCTGGTGCCATGACCCACAATGGAGGCACCACTCCCACCATGGCTGGCGTTCCTCAGACAACCGCTCGCCTCGCTCTCCCCCCCCCCCAGCCCCGTCTCCACCCCCGCACGATCGAGGCCGTCAAGGAGAGGGCCGACATCGTCGATGTGGTGGGCGAGCACGTGGTGCTCAAGAAGAAGGGGCGGGAGTTCGTCGGCATCTGCCCGTTCCACGACGACACGTCGCCTTCGATGACGGTCTCGCCGGCCAAGCAGTTCTACTACTGCTTTTCGTGCGGCGCCGGCGGCAACGCCATCAAGTTCTTGATGGAGCTGCAGCGCACGAGCTTCAGCGAGGTGGTGCTGGAGCTGGCCCGCCGCTACCAGGTGCCGGTGGACACCCTCGACGGGCCGCAGCAGGAGCGGCTGCGCCAGCAGCTCAGCCGCCGCGAGCAGCTCTACCGCGTGATGAGCCTGGCCGCCGGCTGGTTCCGCAGCCAGCTCCGCGCTCCGGAGGGGGCGGCCGCCCTCGCCTACCTGCGGCAGTCCCGGGGCCTGAGCGAAGCCACCTTGGAGGACTTTGGCCTCGGCTACGCCCCCGACCGCTGGGACGGCCTGCTGAACCATCTCCAGCAGGTGGAGGGTCTGGCCCCGGAGCTGCTGGAGGCCGCCGGGCTGGTGGTGCCCCGCAAGGGGGGAAGCGGCTTCTACGACCGCTTCCGCCAGCGCGTGATGGTGCCGATCCGCGACCGCCAGGGCCGGGTGATCGCCTTCGGCGGCCGCGGCCTCGACGGGGGTGAGCCCAAGTACCTCAATTCCCCGGAGACGGAGGTGTTCGCCAAGGGGCAGCATCTCTTCGGCCTCGACCGGGCGGCGGACGCCATCCGCCGGGAGGACCGAGCCGTGGTGGTGGAGGGCTATTTCGATGTGATCGCCCTGCACGCCGCCGGCGTGGGCAACGCCGTGGCGGCCCTGGGCACCGCCCTGAGCCGCCACCAGATCACCCAGCTCTGCCGCTGTTGCGACGGCCGGCGCCTGATCCTCAACTTCGACAGCGACGGCGCTGGCGTGCGGGCGGCCCAGCGAGCGATCGGCGAGGTGGAGCAGCTCGCCCTGCAGGGCCAGATTGAGCTGCGCGTGCTCCATCTGCCCTCCGGCAAGGATCCGGATGAGTTTCTGCGGGATCACGGCCCGGGGGAGTATCGGGCCCTGCTGGATCAGGCGCCCCTCTGGCTGGACTGGCAGATCGAGCAGGTGCTCGAAGGCCGCGATCTGGCCCAGGCCGACCAGTTCCAGCAGGCGGTCACGGCCCTCGTCGCCCTGCTGGCGCGCCTGCCCCAAAGTGCGGTGCGGAGCCGTTACCTGCAGCAGGTGTCCGAGCGGCTGGCGGGAGGTCAGGCCCGCCTCGCCCAGCAGCTCGAGGACGACCTGCGTCAACAGGTCAAAGGGCAGCGGTGGCACGGCCGGGCCGCCCGCTGGGATCCCCCGGGGGCCACCTCGGTTCAGGAGCGGACCGAGGCCGAGGTGCTGCGCCTCTACCTGCACTGCCCTCCCCAGCGCCCGGAGATCCGCCGGTTGCTGCGTCAGTGGGAACAGGAGGACTTTGCCCTGCGGCACCACCGCCGCCTTTGGGCCGCCATCTCCGAGCTGGAGGAGGAAAGCCTTGGCTTGGGGCGCCTCGAGGCGGTGAGCCGCGGCTACGACCCCGGCGTGGAGCTGGCAGACCTCGATCTGCCACGGCTGCTCTCCGACCGTTTGCTGCAGGAGGAGAGCGAGCTGCAGGGCCGTCTGGTGCCCCTGCTGCAGCCCAGTGAACTGCAGCGGATCTCCCTGGAGCAGCCGCTGTTGCAGCTGCGGGGCGCCATCGCCCTGCGGGCGCGCCTGGCCACCGAAAAACGCTGCCGTCACCTGCTCGATGCCTGGCGCAGTCAGAACTTGCGCACCTTGGAGCACTGCATCGCCCAGTTGCTGGCGGGGGAAGGGAGCCCCCCGCCGAACGCCGACTCTTCCCTGCCCACCCCCGCCGGCGCCGACATGGAGGAGCGCATCGAGAGCCTGTTTCTCCGGCTCAATGCCGATGCGCTGCGCTTTCAGGAGGCGTACTACAGCGAGCGGAGGCACCTGAACGAACTCGACCAACGCCGCTGCTCGGATTACGCTGAGCTAGCTGTCTCCCGCAGCCTCCCCGCAGCCTGAGCCCGCCCGGGTGCCGCTGCGCTCCTAGGCTGGGAACCATCTATTCAAGGGGTGATCGTGGCGTATCCAGCATTCCCGATCCCCCTCGATGAGGAGCAGCGCTTGCGCGATCTCGAGCGCCATGGGGTGATCGGAACCGCCAGCGACGAACACTTCGAGCGCATCATCGAGCTGGCCAGCTCGATCTTTCACACCCCCATCGCCGTGATCTCCCTGGTGGAGGATACGCGGCAGTGGTTTCTCAGCCACAAGGGGCTGGATGTACAGGAGACCCCGCGAAATCAGGCTTTTTGCGCCCATGCCATCGTCGGAGCCACGCCCCTGGTGGTGGCGGATGCCCAGCTCGATGAGCGTTTCGCCAACAATCCCCTCGTGAGCGGGTTTCCCCACATTCGCTTCTACGCCGGAGCGCCGCTGCGCAGTACCGATGGCCATAATCTCGGCACGCTCTGCGTCATCGATCAGCAGCCTCACCACCCCAACCCCGAGCAGATTCACCAGCTGCAACTGTTGGCCGATCTGGTGATGCGCGAGATCGATCTCCGCCTTCGCGCAACATTTTGCCCGATCACGGGCCTACCCACCCGCCGCAGCTTCCTGCTGGTGGGCGACCGGGAGTTCGCCCGTGCCCGCGAGGGAGTACACCCCCTTTCGCTGCTGTTGCTTGACATCGACAACCTCCGCCAGGTCAACATTCGCTGGGGTCACGAAGTGGGCGATCGCCTGCTCGCCGACCTGGTGCACCTCAGCCGCAGCTTCCTGCGCGAGCAGGATTTTGCCGCTCGGCTGGGGGATAGCGAGTTTGCCTTTTTGTTGGTAGATCTCGATCTCAGCGCGG
>JBIPMZ010000379.1:0-8467 GCA_044376165.1 Cyanobium sp. | reverse complement strand
GGGTTTCAACGGTGAGAGCACCGTGCGCACGCAGGAGATCAGCGTCACCGACAGCTCCAAGATCACCATCCAAGGCGGGCTGATCACCATTCGCCCGGGCTTCGACCTCGATCTTTCCAGCAACTACCACATCGAGATCGATTCGGGCGCCTTCGTCAACAGCAAGGGTCGGGGCAACTTGGCCGTCACGGACCCGACGGCGCTGAATTTCTCTACCGTCACCCCTGGCACGGCGGGGTCTACGGGGACGGGCGCTGCGGTGGCGTCCCAAGCCATGGATACGGCCACGGGCAATCTGGTGGCCAGCTTCAGTTGGCTGGACATTCAGGGAACGGGGTCTCCTACGGGCTCTGCGGTGGCGGTGGACGTTGGTACAGCCAATGTGGCCTTGGTGTTCAAGGACTACGACCCTGCGGGTGGAAGCAACTCGTCCGATGGCGTGGGTGCGCCTGACTTCAACGTTCGCGCCAACAATTTCGGTGCGGGTGATCTGCTGTACATCGACAACCAGAACCCTGCGGTACTTAACAGGCTGGATTCGACAACGGTCTTGGCGGAAACCCCAGAGCCTGGAATCACACGGCTTTCATTCGGCTCCCCACCTGAAGGCGGATTGGGTGGAGTGGTCGAGATCGATCTGGCCGGCACCAATGCGGACTTCGCAAACTTCGAGCAGTTAAAGACCCTGCTCAACGTGGCCTACCAGCCCGTGGGGGAGAGGCTGCCGACGGCCGCTCCCCCTGCCGACACCACTCCCCCCGCCCTCCAATCCGCTACCGTCGCCGCGGATGGCCGCAGCATCACGCTGGTCTTTAACGAGGCGCTTGATGCCACCTCGGTCACCGCGGCGCAGATGCTCAGCCGCTTCACGGTGACTGTCGGGCAGAACAACTCGGTGACCATCGAATCGGTGGTGGTTTCCGGCAGTCAGGTGGTGCTGAACGTTCCCTCTGCATCGCCCATCCCCAGCGCCGCCAGCCTGGGCGCGGGCACGGTTCGGCTCAGCTACACCGACCCGACCACCGGCAACGAGACCGTCAACGTCCTGCAGGACGCGGCCGGCAACGACGTGGCCAGCGTCAGCAACTACACGGTGGTGAACAACTCCACCTACACGCCGCCGGCGGCCATCACCATCCAGAGCGTGAATGCCAGCGATACCGTGGCCGAGGGTGCTTCCGTCACTTATGCGGTGACGCTCAGCGGTGCCGCGCCTTCTGGTGGCTTCGTCGTGGATTGGCAGGCTGTGCCCGCCACCACGGGGGATCCTGCAGAAGCCCAGGACTTTGGCACCGGCGCGTCCTCAGTGTTCCCCACGGGCTCCATCACCATTGCGGCGGGCCAGACCACTGGGCAGATCATGCTGCCCGTGTTCGACGACGCGTTGGCTGAAGGCCAGGAGACTTTCGTCTTGCAAGTGGGCAAGCTCACGGCAGGGAACTTCACCTCTGCTGCGCAGTGGTTCACCTCGATCAACCCGAGCGATCAATCTTCAGGCCCCGACGGCTTTGTGACGGTCAACCCCAAGGGCACATGGTTGGCCGATGCGGTAGCTGACCCCGCCCAAGCGCCTACACAGGTACTGCTCAGTACCTTTGGGGCTGCGCCGGGCAGCGTCATCACGCTCACCAGAACAGGGGACTACCAAGCGGGCAACGGTACTGGGTTCACCGACAGCAGTTCGTCTATGGTGGCGGTCTTCGTGGATGCGCAGGGCATTCGCCTCGCGCCCCAGACCTTCCTGGGCACCACAACCAACATCCAGTCCTCCGGACTCGTCACCAACGTTTCCGAGGACTTCTGGGTGGTGGTCAATGCCGTCACGCGGGTGGTGGTTCCGACGGGTGCCGTGGCTGTGCAGTTCTCGGTCAACGACAGCTTCTTCAGCGACAACAGCGACCCGGATGGTGACTTCGGGGTCACCGTCAGGGTGGCGGACGCGGCCACGAACTATGGCGGCAACGACCAGTTGTTCGGTACTTCCGGCCCCGACACCATTCAGGGTGGCGATGGAGCGGATTCGCTCGCAGGCGGCTCTGGTAATGACCAGTTGAACGGCGGCCTGGGCAACGACGTCTTCTACGGCGGTGCAGGCAGCGATGTCATGTCGGGCGGGGAGCAGCGTACCCTGCCATGGTCGACGAACCTGCTTGCGGCCGACTTCGACCGCCTCGAGTACATCGGCTCTCCCGGCGGCATCACGGTGGACCTGAGCGCGCGTACCGTGGTGGTGGCCGGCCAGGAAGGCACCGATACTTACAGCGGCATCGAGGAGATCGACGGAGTGGCCAACGTCAGTGACGTGGTCACGGGCCGCACCAGCGCTTCAGCCACCGTGCTGGACGGCACGTCGATCAACCTGTACCTGCGTGGTGGCAGCGATGTCGTCAACCAGGCGCCACTGGGCTACCAGCAGCCCTGGGCCGACGGCGCTTTCGTGTACTACAACTGGTCGCAGACCGGCATTCAGGCCGTGGCCACGGCGAACAACCAGATCTCGGTCAGCTACGGCGCGGCGGGCTCCGGTTCGACCGCCCAGTTGGCCGGCACAGACACGCTTACCCATATCTTCGGGCTGACAGATACCGCGCAGAACGACACCTTTGATCTGAGGAACTTGACCATTGCCCAGGCCGGCTATGTCACGACCCAGGGTGAAGGCGTCAGTACGATGCTGCTCCTGATCGGCCGCGGTGGCAGCGACACCGTCATCGGCAATGGCCGGACTTACATGCACTTCGGCGCTGTGGGATCCACCTCAAACGGCCAGGGCCTCAACATCGACCTGCTGTCGGGCACGGCCAACATCTCCAACCTGAGCACCAATTCGATTGCCAATGGAACGGTGACGTTCTCTGGCGTCAACGGCCTGTTCGGCACCAGGTTCAACGACACGATGCTCGGCGGCGTGCTCGACAGCTTTGAGTCGTTTCGCGGAAGTGCCGGTGACGACTACATCGACGGCCGCTCGGGCTATGACCGGGCAGACTACCGTAACGCCAACGAAGGCATCACGGTTAACCTCGCCCAGGGGGTGGCCACATCGCTCTCCGAAGGCACGGACACCCTGCGCAGCATCGAGGAAATCCGCGGCTCGCAGTTCGCTGACGTCTTCGACGCCCGCGGCTTCACGGGTGGCGGTACCAGCACCACTGCCAACGTGGGCAGTTACTGGTGGGGGCATAACGCCTTCGTACCCGATGGCGGCAATGACACCATCTACGGCAACGGCTCCACCCGGCTGAACTACAGCGCCGCCATGGTTGGCGTGCGCGTGAACTTGGCTGAAGGCGTGGCCGATGCGCGGCTGGAGTCCGACAAGTCCACCCTGGGCTACTACAGCATGGGCCGCGACACCTTCAGCGGGGTCTACGCGGTCATCGGCTCTTCGCTGGACGACGAGTTGATCGGCGGTGGCGCGGGGCGTACCTCCACGGGGGTGCCCGTGGAGGTGTTCACGGGGGGCGCTGGCGCCGACACCATCAATGGGGCGGGCGGAGAAGACATCGCCAGCTACGACTCATCGCCTACCGGCATCGTGGTGGACCTGTCGCTCTCCTCCGGCCAGGTACAGGACGGCTGGGGGTTTATCGACACCCTTATCTCCATCGAGCAGATCATCGGCTCGCAGCACGCTGACTCGATGAAGGGCGGCGCGGGCAATGAAACCTTTGAAGGCCGCCGCGGCAATGACACGGTGGACGGTGGCGCCGGCCACGACGAAGTGAGCTTTTCTGGCGAGACGGCCGGCGTCACCGTGCGCCTGGGAGGCTGGGTGGGGGCCACAGGCGGCCTTCCCAGTGGCTTCCAGGGCTCAGCCTTGGATGGCTCCGGGGGTATTGACGTCTTCAAGAACGTCGAGGGCGTAGAGGGCTCGAACTACGCCGACCAGATCTTTGGCGATGCCGGGGACAACCGCCTGGACGGCCGCGGTGGCGCCGACACGATCGACGGTGGCGGCGGCATTGACTGGGTGGAATACAACCAGGCCATGCGGGCGGTGCATGTGGACCTGTCGCAGGGCAAGGCCTTTGACGACGGGCAGGGCGTGGGCGATGCTGCGCAGGATGCGGCGGTCGAACAGGACACGCTGCTCAACATCGAGAACGTGCTGGGCGGCTTCGGGGCCGACACGCTCCTTGGCAGTGCGGGCGACAACGTGCTGGAAGGCGGCGCCGGCAACGACACCCTCGACGGCGGCGGCGGAACCGACACGGCTCGCTTCACTGGCAACCGTGCCGACTACAACGTCACCTTCGATGCGGGCACCGCGACCTACACCGTCACCGACACAGTGACCGGTCGTGACGGAGTGGACACGGTTCGCGCTGTGGAGCGAGCTGTGTTCACGAACGGCGCGTACGTCTTCAGCGGCGGCAATCTGGTGCCGGAGGGCGGCCCAGACACCACGCCCCCTACGCTGACCATCACCACGCCCAATCTCCAGGGCGGCAAGATCCTGGCTGGCAATTACGTCACGGTGAACTTCAACTTCTCGGAGGCGGTGACGGGGTTTGACCTTGGCGATGTGGGTGTCACCAATGGCGTGCTGAGCAACTTGTACAAGGTCAGCGACACCGCTTATTCGGCAGGCTTCCAGCCCAACGGCGGGGTGGACGGCTCCGCCTCGTTCAGCGTGGCTGCGGGCGCTTTCAGCGATGCCGCCGGCAACGCCAGCACCGTGGCGGCCACCCTTTCTGTGCCGATGGCTACGGCCCAGCCCGGCAACAGCGGCGGCACCACCTTCACCGTGCCCACATCAGGCAACAGCGAGATTCTGGTTCGCTTCAGTGAACCCATCTTCGAAAAGACTGCTGGGTCGTTGATTTCTGGCTTCAGCCTGGCTCTCAATCCGTTGGCTAGCAACAATTTCCAGGGCACCGGCACGGCGCCCCAGATCACCGGCTTCACGCTGGGGGAGGGGTCTTCGGCGAGCGGCTACACCCTGCTCACTCTTCAGACGAACGCCGTGTTCGCCCAGAGTGACGTGGTCCGCGTCAGCATCAACGGCTACTCCACCAACTTCCGTGATGCCGACGGCAACGGTCTGGCGGCCCAAGATATCCACATCGGCGGGTCTGGCACCAACACCATTGACCTCGACGGCTACTGGTCCTCCTCCCGCCAGATCCTGCGCGGCAACGGCGGCAATGACACCCTGACCGGTACCGACAACGCCGATAGCATCATCGACGGTGGCGGCGCCGATTTCATCGACCCGATGTGGGGCGGCGACTCCATCACCCTGGTGGAGAACGGCAGCACCGGCAGCACACCCATTCCCTACGCCCGCGACGAGATCCTGATCGGCCTGGGTGAAACCCGGCGTGGCGTGGGCAACACCGACTTCATCGGCTTCGACGCCTCCAACAGCGCCAGTGGTTTTGATTGGTTCTCCACCACTGCAGGGAACCACGACGTGCTGCAGATGGAATCCGGGGTGATCGGCACGGCCTCCAGCTTCACGGCCACACCGGCCGCGCAAGGGGTGATCACCGGCCACACCCTCTCGGGCGGCATCGTGTCGTTCCAGGGGGCCTCCGGTGCCGTGACCATCCGCCAGGACAACACGAGCCTGGGCAACGCGCTGGACTACCTTCGATTCAACCTGCAGGCTACCGGCCACACGGTGGCCTTCAAGGCGGACTACGACAACAACGGCGTGGCGGAGTCGCTCTTTGTCTACCAGGACATGGGCACGCTGCCGCTGGCGGGCAATGCCGAGATGCCCGACATCGTGGTGCGTATCGCGCAGCCAGGCGCCACGGCCGCCGCGCGTCTGGCCTCGGTCACACTGGGCAATGCGCCTGGCGCCAACGTGCTGGAGATTCAGGACGGCTTCAGTCCTGAGCCCCTGGCGGTGGGCTTGACCGCCAACGGGGTGGAACTGAACTTCGTGGAGCCCATGTTCGCCCCGGCCAGTGTGGGCGCCCTGGCGATGACGCTGCAGAAGAACGGCACGGGCACTGTTTACACGCCTTCCGCCGTCTCGGGCTCGGGCACCTCGGTCATCACCGTTGCCGGCAACGGGTTGTCGATGAGCTCGACCGACTGGGCGCTGGTCACCTACGCTGGCAGCACGTCCGCCAACGCGCTGCGCGATGCAGCAGGCATGTTGCTGAGCGCTGAAAACGATGACGGCAGTTCAGGCAGCGCCACCTTCGCCCTGGGCAGCAGCGGCAACAACGTCATGGATCTGTCGGCGTTCAACGGAGGCCTGGACATCGAAGCCCGCGCGGGTGACGACGCAGTCACCGGGACGGCCGGTGATGACTGGATCATGGGCGGCACTGGAGCCGACACGCTGCGTGGCGGCGCAGGCGCTGATGAGTTCAGCTTCGAGCAGGGCGACTCCCCCGTCCTGACGCTCAACACCAGCACGGCCAACAGCACGTTCGACCTGACAGGCGCTACCTATACCTTCGCCGGCGGCAAGGTGGAGGTGATCGAGAACATGCAAGTGGGTGATGGCGTCTGGATCAACCCGCCCTTCGAGGGTTTGACCGGTTCGCCCTGGCTCAGCCCCATGATGAGTTCAACCTCGATGACGGGTGCCAACGGGCTGGTGACCAACCAGAACTATTTCGGTGTGCGTGGCACCCTGGGTGCCAATGGGGTGTTCACGGTGGGCACCTACGACAACAGCCCCGACACCCTGGTGGTCTATGACGGCGACGGCAGCAGCGGCGTCAGCCAGACAGGCTTCGTGCTCAAAGGCGTGTCGCTGGGCGATCTGGAGGGCCTCTCCTACAGTTCTGGGCCGATCCGCCTGCGGGCGCCAACTGCCGTCAACGGCACGGAAGGCAACGACACCCTGAACGGGACGTACGCTGCCGATGTCATCAACGGCCTGGGGGGCGATGACTACCTGAACGGGAACGAAGGCAACGACACGCTCGACGGCGGCAGCGGCAACGACATTGCGGGGTACTGGTCCACCTGGCAGTCCACGCCCTTGAACTTCACGTCCACGTGGCGCACTTCAGGCGGTCTCCAGGCGGATGGCCTGGGCGGCACAGACACCTTGATCAACATCGAGGAACTGCATTTCGGTGGCGGGATGGGCAATGACACCTTGATGGGTGACACCGGCCGCAACTACATCGAAGGCGCCAGCGGCAACGACACGATGACTGGGGGTGGCGGCAACGATACTTTCGGTTACTCGCCTGGCCAGCGCGCGCAGGGGGACGACACGGTCACCGATTTCAGTGGTGATGATCAGTTGTGGTTCAACGGCCTGAACATCACCAGCCTGACGGCGGGAGCCAATGCCGGTTCGCTCATGGCAGGCGAGGCTTCCATCATCGTGGGCTCTGGGCAGACCACCGTGCACGTTGGCACGGACAGCACCGCAGGCGCGGACCTCAGCATCACCCTGACGGGCAGCTTCCAGGCCAGCGGGTTCAGCCGGAACCTCATCACCTTCGGTGGCGTGGTCAATACCGAGATCCGCTACGCGAGCGGTGAGCTCTTTGTCGGGACATCGGGTGCCGACTCTCGCAATGGCGGTGACGGTAACGACACCCTGGAAGGCCGGGAAGGGAATGACAGCCTCACCGGCATGGCCGGCAATGACATCCTCCGAGGCGAGGCGGGGGATGATCAGTTGCGCGGCGAGGATGGCAATGACACGATAGAAGGCGGTGACGGCAACGACTACATGACCGGCGGCCTGGGCAATGACTCCCTGGTCGGTGGTGGGGGCACAGGCGACACGGCCGACTATTACTTCCAGGGCAACCCCACCGGCAGCCTGGGGCCCGTGACGGTGAACCTGTCCACCGGCCTGGCTGCGGGGGGCCAGGGCAATGACGTCTTGAGCGGTATCGAGAACGTCAACGGAACTGACGGCGACGATTCCATCACGGGCGACGCGAACGGCAACCGCCTGGAAGGACGCGGCGGAAACGACACCATCAGCGCGGGTGCGGGCTCAGACACTGTGGCCGGTGGCCTGGGTGACGACAGCCTGGACGGCGGGGCTCAAAGTTCCGGCGGTACGGACTTTGTGGACTACCGCACCTTGGCGAGCGCCGTGACCGTGAATCTCGAGACAAGTCGGGCCACAGGCGGCGGGGGCAATGACACCCTCACCGGATTCGAGGGCGTGATCGGCACCGACGGAAATGACACCCTGGTGGGCAGTAACAGCACGACGCTGGAGTCTGAAGTGCTCTCCGGTGGCAAGGGTAATGATTCCATCGACGGTGGCGCAGGGTTCGACATTGCGGATTTCACCTGGGGTAACACTGCGGCCGTGACCGTGGACCTTTACACGGGCACGGCAACTGGTGCTGATATTGGCAGTGACACGCTGCAGAACATCGAGGGTGTCATCAGCTCCGCCGGCAATGACTCCTTGAAGGGCAGCGATGGTGACAACTGGTTCCGGCCGCAAGGCGGCAACGACACGGTGGACGGGGGCTTGGGTACCGACCGCGTCGTCTACGACCGGGCTACCGCT
>JBIPMZ010000087.1:0-8500 GCA_044376165.1 Cyanobium sp. | reverse complement strand
CTGGCTGCCCAGAGAAGCGACAACGATGCCGCCGATCAGGAAGCCTAGGGTCGGCGACTGCAGCTGATCGACAAAGAGGGTTACGAAATCAGACACGTCGAATCCTCAAGGAGTGCAGGCGATGGGTGGGGGGGGAAGAACCAGAATCGGGATCGTGGATCGCCAAGCCGGGTTCGGGAGACGCTCATGACAGGGGCGTGGACGCGGTGCGTGTCACGACATCGGGATGTGCGCGTGGAACCTTAGGCAGTGCGGCGGGACATTGGGTCAGCCAGCCGCGATTCAGAGCAATCCGCGTCGTCGCACCAGTCGCTGCACCATCGCCCAGGAGCCGAGGGTCACCTTCAAGCCCACCAGAAGATTGAGCAGCGGAATCCAACCGCCGCTGAGCAAAGCCCCGTACGGCCCCCAGCCGGGCGTCAGCTCCAGCAGGGCCAGCATCGAGAGGAGCAGGAAGCCCACCACGGCGGCTTTCTCCAGCAAATCGGCCCGGAATCGCCGGAACCGACGTTCACTGCGATCGGCACCACCGCTGATCAGCTGCAGACCGATCGCCGTGCCTCCGGCAACCCCGGCAGCAAAACCACCGCCGGGACTGAGATGGCCCCGCAGGGCCAGTTCGGCCGCCACCAGGGCGGCAATGGTGGAGCCCAGTTCGCAGAGGACCTGGGAAGGGGCATCCTCCAGCCCAAGGATCTGCCGTTGCACCGGCTCGCTGGCCAACACCAGTTGCACGCCCACCGCCGCCAGGGTGAACACCACCACCTCGGACACGGTGTCGAACAAGCGGGTGTGAAGGATCACCGCGGACACCAGATTGGGAACCTGGGTCTGCACCACCAAGGACTGGATCAGGCCGGCCACATCCGTGGCGCTGGGCAGAGGACTCGCCAACGGTGAGGCGAACAGGGCGATCGCTGCCAGCAGGGAAAGCCAGGTCATCGCCCGATCTCCCCAGCAAGGCACAGCGCGCCCCCGGCCTGGGACCAGAGCGCGTATCCGGGGGCCAGGCGCAGCCGCTCCGCCAGGGGCGGGTGATGCACAACCAAGCGGCCACCGTCCTCCAGCCAGCCGTGGCAAGAGGGCGGCGGGCCCGCATCGACCCTGATCAGCCGCAGCCGCAGGTGCAGCGGGCTGAGCCATTGGCCGAGCCGGGTCTCGGTCTCCTGATCCGCGATCGAGCGCCGATCCTCCAGCTGCAACGCCATCGACGAGCGCAGGGCCACCGCATAGAGGGTCGTGGACAGCAGGGTGCCCACCAGCGCCTCGGTGATGGCCACATCGGGAGCGCCCAGCAGCGCATAGAGAAGGGTGGCCACGGATCCGAGGATGCCTCGCAGCACCAGGGTCTGATAGGGGTTGGCCTGGCTCACCAGCAGCACGGCGGTCAGGGGCAATAGGGCCGTGATCGGCAGCAGCAGATCCAGCTGGCTGTCGAGCTGAAGGGTTCGGCTCAAGTCAGCAGCCTCCATCAGGGTCGAGGGGGAGCGTCGGCCTGCGGCAGCGAACAGCGCGCCAGCACGTAGCCGAAGATCGTGTTCCAGACCACCAGGCCGAGCAACGCCAGGCAGAGCAGCGGCCACTGATCGGGAATGCGCAGCAACAGGCCCAGCAACATCAGGGTGGAGCCAAGGGTGTCGGAGACCGACAGCTTGTGCAGGCGCTGCAGATAGCTGCCTCCCTCCAACAGCGGCCAGCTGCCCCAGAACCAGAGCAGCAGGCCGATACTCAGCAACAGAAGGCTCAGCGGACCGCTCATCACTCCGCCTCCTTCAGCAGATTGGCGAGCAGCAGCATGCCCGCATTGCCGGCACTCAAGCTGATGGCCCCCACCAGGCCGAGCATCCAGTCGTTGCGCATGACGGAGACCACCAGGATGATGAGCGACACCTTGGAGGCGATGCTGCCGAAGGCGGCCAGGCGATCCCAGACGCTGCAGGGGCGGCAGACCACCGCGATCGGGATGAGCAGGGCCAGCAGCATTCCCCAGATCAGAACGGTCATCGCAACAGGCTCCTCCCCTCAGGGGGCGCGGTGGGCAGCTCGCCGGCCTGGCGACGGGCTTTCGGACCCAGACGATGAACGATATAGACGTCGCGTCCATCCAACTGGCTGAGCCCGAGCACAAGCGTGAAGGGGGTGAGGGTGATCGCCAGCACCTCCAGGAAGATCACCAGGCGCTGGCCGCCACCACTGGCCGGTTCATGGAGCCACGTTTCCTCTTCGCTGCCGCCGGCATGGATGAGAGCGAGGGCCTCAGCGAAGGCCAGCGGCACCGCCACCATGGCGCGGCCGAGAGCTCGCAGAAGCGGCCGCAGCGGCTGGCGGGGACCTTGGGCGTGGGGCAGAAGCAGCGCTAGAGCCAGGCCGATCAGCAGGTTGATCGCGCTGATATCGGCGGTGAGAAGCCCCCAGAGCGCCAGGCGGAACACAACACTGAGCAGATAACCCATCAGCCGCCGGCCGCCGGCATGACGTGGCGGACGCCTCCGGCCATCATGACCAGAAGGCCGGCTCCGACCAACCCCAGCCCCCCCAGCAGATCGGGCAGACGATCGAGTGGGGGCAGGGAGAGGCGATCAACTCGGCCCAGCTGTTCAAGAACAAGGTGCAGCAGCAGGCCCGCAACCAGCACCGCCAGCGCCCTGAGCCCATCGCTTCGCCACGAGTCCGGTGCCCTGAAAAAGGGGGTCACCAGAAGTAACGGCAGGCTGAGCAGCAGGGCTCCGAAGCAGAGCGGCGCTCCGATATTCGTGCGGCAAGGTGCCCCCCACAGCCGGGCGAAGATCGCCACGCTGCCAATCGAGAGCACCATGAGCAGACCGGCCGGGCCGGGATCCAGCGCGGCCTGCAGCTGTTTCTTGGCGCTGAAGCCCAGCAGAGGGGGCAGGCCGGCGATCGAAAGGCTGCCCAGCCAGAGGGGGAGCTGCAGGCCCCAGGCCTGGGGCCGCTGGCGCCAGCCCTGCAATGAGCGGTTAGGCCAGTGGCGGCTCGAGAGGAAGAGAGCGGCCTTGGCCAGGCCATGGGAGAGAGCCATGGGACCCCCGGCTGCGGGGGTGAGCACTACCAGGCCCATCTGGGCGAGGGTGCTCCAGGCCAGCAAAAGCTTGCCATCTTCCACCACGAGGGCATAGATCACGCCGAGCGCGGAGCCGGCCAGGGCCATCGGCACCAGCAACTGCTGGATAGCCGGGGAGACTCCCTCAAGGCGCAGCAGCGGCAGCGCCCCGGCGCCGACCACGACGCCCGAGAGCAGGGCGGACACCTCGGGCGGCGCTTCGGCATGGGTGCGGGGCAGCCAGAGGCCATTGAGAAACACGCCGGACTTGGTCAGCAGCCCGACGAGGACGAAGGCCAGCGGCGCTCCCGGCGGCAGGCCGGCCAGGGCGGCGAAACCGAAACTGCCGCTCTGGGCGTACACCAGGGCTGTGCCGATCAGATAGAGCCCCATGGCCGTATTGCTGACCAGCAAATACCGCAGGCCGATCCAGCTCGCCTGGGTGGTGGCGCCTTTGAGCAGCAGCAGGAACGCGCTGATCGCCACCACCTCCAGACTCACGTACAGACTGATCAGATCCGTGGTCAGAAAGCAGGTGTTGAGGGCGCCCAGCAGCACAAGCAACAGCAGCCAGCCTGTGCGATCCCATCCCTGTCGCCGAGCCTCGATCCACACCGCAAAGCACACCAGCCCGGCGAGCACCAGAAACCAGCCCGCCAGGGGGTCAAGGCAGAGGCTTACGCCGTACTCCCCCACCAGCTGCAGCGTGATCGTGCTCCCGCTTCGCAACGTCCAGGCCCCGAGCAGCACCGTGGCCAGGGTGCTGCTGACCAGCAGGGGAGTGGCGAGAGCCGGCAACAGGGCCACAGTGAAACCTGCCCCGTAAGGGGCCAGTAACCACAGAACGAGTGCAGAAGCCCAGGGTGTTGATCCGGTCGTCATTGGCGCTCCCGCGGTTCGAAGCTTTCCACATCCAGACAGGGATCGGTCTTCGCTAGCTGGGTGATCACCACCAGCAGCAGGGCCTGGATCGAGAGGCCGATCACGATCGCGGTGAGGATCACGGCCTGGGGGATCGGATCGGCCAGATCCATGCTGAGCGCCGCCGGATCGCCAGGAGCCCTGAGACGGGACAGGATCGGGCTGCGCAATCCGGACCGTGCTGCAAGCAGAACAAACAGCGCCACCACGGCGCTGCCTCCCACGTCCATGGCCAGGACTTTGAGGAACAGGTTGCGGCGCAGGAGCATACCTGTGAAGCCGGCCAGGGCCGTCAGCAGAATCAATAACTCGAGCAGTCGGATCGCGGCCATGGGGGCTTGAAACAGGGGGACCGTCGAAGCTGCGAAAGCGTAACGACTGTTGCGGCTGACGGTCGAACACCCCGTCCCCGCCATCGGGTTTGGTCCTACTCCCACACGCTTCCCCAGCTCGCCATCGTCCTTCCCTATACCTACCCTGCCCCCACCCCGACCGATGCCACCCCTACCCCCCGTTCTCCTGGAGATCAGCCCCCACCAGCTTGAAGTGGCCGAAACCCTGCTGCAGGTGGGGCGCTTCGTGGTGATTTTTCTCGTGGCCCGCGCCATCGCCGAGCTGCTCGTGCGCCTGCAGTTGCCCACGATCCTCGGCGAGCTGGTGGCCGGGGTTCTGATCGGCGTCTCGGGTCTGCGCCTGATCGTGCCGCCCCAGGCCGGTGCGGAGCTCAGCGCGGCAGTGACCTCCCTGGTGGGCTCCCTGGCCGCAATCACCCCCGAGGCGGTGCAATCGGTTTACAACGAAACCTTTCCCAGCCTGGAGGCGGTCTCCCAGCTCGGCCTGTTCGCCCTGCTCTTCCTCACCGGCCTGGAGAGTGAGCTCGATGAACTGGTGGCCGTGGGGGCGCAGGCCGGCACCGTGGCTACGGCCGGAGTGGTGTTGCCCTTTGCCCTCGGCACTGCGGGGCTTTATTTCCTCTTCCATGTACCCCTGATCCCGGCGGTGTTCGCCGGGGCCGCCATGACCGCCACCTCGATCGGCATCACCGCCAGCGTGTTCGGGGATCTGCGCTGGCTGAAGCGCCGGGAGGGCCAGATCGTGATCGGTGCCGCCGTGCTCGATGACATCCTCGGAATCGTGATCCTGGCGGTGGTGGTGGCGATCGTCGGCGGTGGCTCCTTCAGCCTCGGGCCACTGCTGCGGCTCGGCCTGGCGGCGGTGGTGTTCGTGGCGGTGGCCCTGGTGCTCAGCCGCAAGGCCGCCCCGGGTTTCGATTGGGTGGTGGATCGCCTCAAGGCCCCCGGCGATGTGGCCGTGGCCAGCTTCCTGGTGCTCACCGTCTGTTGTTTCGCCGCCCAGGCCATCGGCCTGGAGGCCGCCCTCGGTGCCTTCGCCGCGGGCCTGATCCTCAGCGCCTCCAAGCACACCCACGACATCGATGCGGCGGTCAAGCCGCTGGTGGCCCTGTTCGCCACGGTGTTCTTCGTGTTGATCGGCACCGGCATGGACCTCTCGGTGCTCAACCCACTCGATCCAGCCAACCGGGAGGGCCTGATCGTGGCCGCCTTCTTGCTGGTGGTGGCGATCGCCGGCAAGGTGGCGGCAGGCTGGTGCTACCTCAGCAAGGAACCCACCAATCGCCTGGTGGTAGGCCTCGGCATGATGCCCCGCGGTGAGGTGGGCCTGATTTTTCTTGGTCTCGGTAGCCAGGCCGGGATTCTTACCCCGGCCCTGGAGGCGGGCATTCTGTTGATGGTGATCGGCACCACCTTCCTGGCGCCGATCCTTCTGCGCCTGGTGATCCCGGCAGAGCTCCCCCTGGACCAAGCCAGCGCCGCCCCATCCCCTCAGTAGCGGGGCACCGCCGGATCGATCTCCTCGCTCCAGGCGTTGATCCCGCCCGTGACGTTCACCCCTTCGATGCCATGGCGCCCCAAGGCGATCAGGGCCTTCGCGGATCGGCCGCCCATCTTGCAGTGCACGTAGAGCTTCTTGCCCTCGGCCAGTCGGCGCACGTCCTCAATCGCCTCGCCGCTCTCGATCCGGTCGAGGGGCACCAGAACCGAACCGGGAATCACGGCGATCTCGGCCTCGTGGGGGTTGCGCACGTCGAGCAGCAGAAGCTCCTCCAGCCTGCCGTCGATCAGGGTCTTGAGTTCAGCCACGGTGATCGTGGGCACGGCGCCGGCCTCCTCCTGGCCGGGCGCCGTGCCGCCGACACCACAGAATTCCTGGTAATCGATCAGCTGTTCGATCACGGGCCGCTCCGGATTGGGCCGCAGTTTCAGCTCGCGGAAGCTCATCTTCAGGGCATCAAACAGCAGCAGACGCCCGCTCAGGGTGGTGCCGATGCCGGTGATGATCTTCACCGCCTCGGTGGCCTGGATCACGCCGATGATCCCCGGCAGAACACCCACCACGCCCCCCTCGGCGCAGGAGGGCACCATGCCCGGCGGCGGCGGTTCGGGAAACAGATCGCGGTAGTTGGGGCTGCTTTCGTCGAGGTTGAAGACCGTTGCCTGCCCCTCAAACCGGAAGATCGACCCGTAGACGTTGGGCTTGCCCAAAAGCACGCAGGCGTCGTTGACCAGATAGCGGGTGGGGAAGTTGTCCGTACCGTCGCAGACCAGGTCGTAGGGGCGGATGATCTCCAGGGCATTCTCGCTGGTGAGCGCCGTCTCGTAGAGATCCACCTGGCAATGGGGGTTGATCTCCTGGATGCGGTGTTTGGCGGATTCGATCTTGGGCTTGCCCACCCAGCTGGTGCCGTGGATCACCTGGCGCTGCAGGTTGCTGGTGTCGACCACGTCGAAATCGACGATGCCGATGCGGCCCACGCCGGCGGCAGCCAGGTACAGAAGCAGCGGCGAGCCCAGCCCGCCGGTGCCGACGCAGAGCACCGAGGAGGCTTTGAGCCGCTTCTGGCCCTCCATGCCCACCTCGGGCAAGATGAGGTGCCGGGAGAACCGCGCCACCTCATCGGGGGTTAGCTGCACATGGCTGGTGTCGGGGGGAAGCATCAATCCCGTCTCACGCTCTCACTCCACCATTCTCCACGGCAGCGGGCTCGCCGCAGCGGCCCGGGCCCCGCAGCCCTCCAGCCGATCGGAGAGCCACCAGCAGCCCAGGGGACCTTCCGCGAGGTTGCCGGCCCCGCGGCCTGCCTCCCCGGACTCCGGGGGGCACCGGTTCGCGGCGCGGCCCAGAATCACCATCAAGGTGGGACCGGGCGTCAGGGCCAGATCCGTCGTCGACGGGGTGGGCGCCCCGGCCGGGTGGCTGTGGGCCGCCCCCAACACCTCCAGTTGGCGCAGCCGCGCCCACCTCTGGGCTTGCAGTTGCTCGCGGGGATCGAGCCGGAAGCGGTGCGTGCGCTCGCCGGCGGGCTCCCAGACGTTCAGGCAGGGCCAGATGCGCTCCAGCCGCCAGAGGCGAGGGGCCGGGCCGTGGCGGTCCGCCTTGGCCGGAAGGCGACGCCCGAGCAGCAGGGCACAGCCCTCGCTGGGGGCGGGTTGGGACAGGACACGGCGCAGAACCGTCAGGGCCTGCCGATCGATCTCGACCTCCGCTGGCGTGACGGGGAGCACGAGGGGTACCTTGGGCCGGTTCCTCCACTCTGCTCGTCCCCCATGAGCGAAACCCCCAGTGCGCCCCCGGAGACGAGCCAAGAAGGCGGCACCCCCTTCCCCCCCAGCAGCGCCGGGGAAGAGCACGGCTTCGACTTCAGCGAGCGCTACCAGGACGTGGTGGGCAAGCTGAACGAAAGTCTGGCGACCGTCGATTGGTCTGAGCTGGGCAAGGTTGGCAAGATCGCAGGGATCTTTCTGGCCGTCATCATTGCCCAAATTTTGATCAAGGGGGTGCTGGACACCATCAATTTGCTCCCGATCATCCCCGGCCTGCTGGAGCTGCTGGGCTTGATCGTGGTCGGCCGGTGGAGTTGGCACAACCTCACCACCAGCGAGAAGCGCAGTGAGGTGCTCCAGCGTCTGCAGACCCTGCGGCAGGAATACCTCGGCTGAGCCCCAGACCCCACCCCGGCCTGCGCCAAGCAGGCCTCAGGGTTGGCCAGGAGGCTCGCGCAACAGCCTGACGATCGCCAGGCGCACCTTGTTGATGTACGAGCCTCCGAAAAGATTGGCGTGATTGATCAGGTGATACAGGTTGTACAGCGCCACCCTGCCGCCATGGGCCTCCGGCAGGGGCCACTCCGCCCCGTAGCTCTCAAAGAAAGCCTCCGGAAAGCCGCCAAACAGCCGCGCCATCGCCAAATCCACCTCCCGATCCGCCCGATGAACCGCCGGATCGAAGAGCGCTGCCCGTCCATCCACCAGCGGCGCCCCGTTGCCGCTCCACAGGTCACCATGGACCAGGCAGGGTTCGGGACGGTGCGACGCCAACCAATCGGGTACCGACGCCAGGAGTTCTGCAGACCCTGGCATCTCCCCCACCGTGCGGGACAGACGCGTCAGTTGGGGGGCAAGCCGCCGCTGGACGAAGAAGCCTCCCCAGTCCTCCAGCCAG
>JBIPMZ010000086.1:0-8565 GCA_044376165.1 Cyanobium sp. | reverse complement strand
AGCTACCGAATTCTCGGCCCCTGTTGTCGGCTGTTCGACCGGGAGGAGCTGCCCTGGCCCTGCTGCCGGCTCGCCTGGCGTAGCAAGGAGCCGAGCTGGCGCCGGGTGGGGCGCCGCCTGGTGGCCGATCTCGCCGCCCGGCGTTGTCCCTCCTACGCGGTGGAACTCCTCCAGCCCGGAGCCCGCCCCACCCGCACGGTGATCACCCTCTTTCCTCAGCGGTTGGCGCCGGCTTTGCAGGAATGGTGGTACAGCAAGCTGCCGGCCTCGATGGATCCCGCCAACCACCAACCGCCCGAAGCCCCGACCCCTTGACCCTGGCGAGGGCTGGGGGGCCAGCGGGCGCCGGCGGGCGCCGGCGCTCAGAAGTAGATCTTGCCGCCGCCCCACTGGAGACCCTGCACCTTCGGGGCCACCAGGATATAGCCCGCGATCAGGCGCAGATCGCCTTCATCGAGATCGCGCATCTTCACGAAGACATCCGCGCTGCGCAGGCTCGGATGCACATCGGCGATGCTGTACTCGCCGTCGTAGGAGGTGGGGTCTTTGAGGTAGTCGACCAGCGCCTCAACAGAATCCCGGCGCGGTGTGGCCAAAGCGAGGGTTTCGGGATCCAGCCCGACGTTTTGATTGGTTTTGGTGATGCCGCCAGCGTGGCAGGTGCCGCAGCTGTCGTTGAAGATTTTGCGCCCGGTCTTGATCTCCTTCTCGCTGAATGTCACCAGGGTGCCGTCGGGGGTGGCCGGCACGGTGAGCTGCTCTGGCGTCCACTGGGCGGCGACCGCGGGACCGGCAAAGCAGACCAGCAGCGCCAGGGGCAGGACCAGCAGGGTCCGGGCGATGGCGCGGAGGGTCGAGCGAAGGGAGGGGGCCATGGGAGAAGCCGGGGAAGGGGCGGTGAGACCGCAACTGAGACCTTGTATCACGGCCGAAGGGCCCCGGTCAGCCGAAGGATGGGAACTGTTGCAGGGCTTGCGGCCGGCCTCAGTCAGCGGGCTGCACCTCCACGCTGAGGAAATCGCGGGCGATGTCGGTCTGGGGGAAGATCGAGCGGGCCTCCGCTAGCAGATCGTCGGGCGCCACGGCGGCGCCGGGCACGTAGCGCGGGCTCAGGTGGGTGAGCATCAGCCGGCCCACGCCCGCCTCCAGGGCCGTCTGGGCCGCCATGGTGCTGGTGGAGTGCTGCCGCTGGATCGCCAGCTCGCCCTCCGCGTGGCAGAAGGTGGCCTCGTGGATCAGCAGGTCGGCCCCGCGGGCCAGTTCCACCGCCGCCTCGCTGAACACGGTGTCGGTGCAATACACCACGCTGCAGCCCGGCCGCATCGGGCCGCAGAGGCTGGCCCCGTTGATGATGCGACCGTCCGCGAGCGTCACGGTGCGGCCGGCTTTGAGGTCTCCGTAGACCGGTCCGGGGGGGATGCCCAGGGCGCGGGCCCGCTCCACGTCGAAGCGGCCGGCGCGGGGCTTGCGGTCTACCCGATAGGCGTAGGCCGGCACCCGGTGGGTGAGAGCGGTGCACCGCACCTGGATTTCGTCGTCCTCCTGCAACACCGCCCCGCTGCGGGCCGCCTCCCGCACCCGGTGGGTGCGCAGGGGGTAGCCGATGCGGGTGGAGCTGGAGCGCAGCACGCCATCCAGGTAGTGCGGCAGGGCATCCGGGCCGTAGAGGTCGAGGCCGTCGGGGCAACTGCCCGCCAGACCCAGGCTCGCCAACAGGCCCGGCAGCCCGAACACATGGTCGCCGTGCATGTGGGTGACAAAGATGCGCCGCAGCTGGGAGACCCGCAGCTCGCTGCGCAGGAACTGATGCTGGGTGCCCTCCCCGCAATCGAACAACCACAATTCCGCCCGCTGCGGCAGGCGCAGGGCCACGGCAGAAACGTTGCGGGCCCGGGTGGGGACTCCGGAACTCGTGCCCAGGAAGGTGACCTGCACGCCGCTCCGGTCTCTCGGCTCTTGAGCGGCATGCTGCCACGCGGCCGGATCTGGCGGACTGGCCGCGCGGCGGTCACAATGGGCGGCCCCCTGCCAACCGGCGTGACCCTCCGACCCCTGCGCGGGTGGCGACCGCGACGCCCGCCGCTGCTGTCGCTCCTGGCGATGCCCCTGGCGGCCCTGCCCCTGGCGGCTCTGCCCCTGTTCCCCCCCGGCGGGGGGCCGACCCCCGGCCAGCCGACCCGCCAGCCCGCGACCCCGCCAGCCCCCACCGGTGGCCCCGAGCTGCGGGTGCTGCTCAGCCAGGAGGGGGAGCTGAGCCTGGGGGGGCGGGAAGGCACGGTCCGCCTGGCGGAGGCGGGGGGGCGCACCGTTCTGGAACTCCGCCCCGGCGACCGGCTGACCCTGCGCCCGGGCCCCGACGGCTCGGGCTTCGCAGCCCTCCTTCTGCTCCCCGGTGACCCGACGCCCCGCTCGCTCCTGCTGCCGCTGGCGGAGCTGTGGCTGACGCCGCGTCGGGAGGGGGGGGCGCAGGCGCTGCTGCAGGTGGGGGAGCGGGCCTATCGGGGACGGCTGCAGATCCTCAGCCGGGACGGCAGCCTGCAGGGAATCAACCATGTCTTCCTGGAGACCTACCTGGCGAGCGTGGTGGGGAGCGAAATGCCCGCCAGCTGGCCCCTCGACGCCCTGCAGGCCCAGGCGGTGGCGGCCCGCACCTACGCCCTGGCCCAGCGGCGCCCCGCCGCGGCCTTTGATCTCAAGGCCACCGTGGCCAGCCAGGTGTACGGCGGCGTGGCCGCCGAAACCGCCTCCACCCGCGAGGCGGTGGCCCGCACCCGCGGGGAGGTGTTGCTGCACCGCGGCGCGCTGATCAACGCGGTGTTCCACAGCAGCAGCGGCGGCAGCACGGAAAACAGCGGCGAGATCTGGAGCCGCCAGCTCCCCTACCTGGTGAGCGTGCCCGACTTCGACGAGTCCAGTCCGGTGTATCGCTGGGAGAAAAGCTTCGACCCGCTCGAGCTGCGTCGGGCCTTCCGCGAGACCGGCGGCGTGCAGGCCATCGAGGTGCTGGACACCTCCAGCACCGGCCGGATCCGGCGGGCGCGCATCCTCGGTCCGGCCGGCAGCCTGGAGGTGAGCGGCGCCGAGCTGCGCCAGCGCCTGGGGCTGCGCAGCACCATGGCCACCTTCCGCCTCCAGCCGCCTGTCGTTTCCCCATCCCCCACCGCTCCGCCGGCGCAGGGCTTCAGCGGCGGCAGCCTGATGCGCCTGCTGACGGGCTCCCGCCTGCCCCCGCCGCCCCCGCTGCCCGCCCTGGAGTGGACGGATTCGGCCAGCGGGGCGCCGGTGGCGGCGGGGCCCCCCGGTTCGCTGCCGATCCTGCTGGTCAGCGGTCGCGGCTTTGGCCACGGGGTGGGCATGAGCCAGTGGGGCGCCCAGGCGATGGCGCTGCGGGGAAGTGACTATCGTCAGATCCTGCGACACTATTACCAGGGCTCCGAGCTGCGCAGCCTCCCCTTGAGCACGGCCTCCGGATCCCCCTCCCCTTGAGCACAGCCTCCGGATCCCCCTCCCCCACCAGCCCCGCTGCCCCCCCGACGCCCCAGGCTTCGGCCGGTCGGCTGGAACTGATCGAGCTGGCCGACCCGGCAGCGGTGGCAGAGCGGGTGGCCTCCCGGCTGCTCAACGCCCGGCGTCGCCACCCCGAGCGGCCCCTGGGCCTGGCCACCGGTCGCACGATGTTGCCGATCTACGCCGAAATGGCCCGCTTGCTCGCCCTGCTGCCGGCGGCGGAGCAGCAGCGGTTGCGGCGCGACTGGCTCAGCTTCAGCCTCGATGAATACGTCGGACTCGCCCCCACGGATCCCCGCTCCTTCCACGGGGTGATCCAGCACCAGCTGATCGAACCGCTGGGCCTCGATCCCGAGAGGGTGCACCTGCCCAGCGGCCTCGCCGCCGAACCGGAGGCCGAGGCGCGCCGGTACGCCGCTGATCTGGCCGCGGCGGGGGGTATCGGCCTTCAGGTGCTGGGGCTGGGTCTCAACGGGCATGTGGGGTTCAATGAACCCCCCTGCGGTCCGGAGGCCGCCTGCCGCTGCGTCGAGCTCAGCGACGTCACCCGCTACCAGAACGCCGCCGCCTTCGGGGGCGACCCGCGGGCGGTGCCCCCCCGGGCGATCACCCTCGGCCTGGCCGAGATCCTGGCCGCCGACCGGATCCTGCTGGTGGTCACCGGCGCCGCCAAGGCCGAGGTGCTGCGGCGGGTGCTGGAGAGCCCGCCCACCCCAGACATCCCCGCCAGCTGGTTGCAGGGCCACCGGGCCGTGACCGTGATCGCCGACGGGCCGGCCCTGGGGCGGACGGGCTGAAGGCAGGGGAGAGCCGCCCCTCGCGCCTGGCCGTCAGCCCACCAGCCCCTCCATCAGGGAATCCTTCGCCTCCAGGTTGGCGGTGACGCTCCGCACGTCGTCGAGCTCCTCGATGGCATCGAGCATGCGCAGACAGGCGCCCAGGCTTTCCGGATCCTCCAGGCAACAGGCAGTGCGGGGGATCCAGCGGTGCTCCCAGCTGAGAACCGGCAGGCCGCGCTCCCGCAAACCCGCCTGCAGGGCCTCCAGGTCTTCGAAGGCGCCGAACACCTCGGCCCCCTCGGGTTCGAGGCTCCAGCCCAGGGCCGCCGGCCCGCCGCCCTCCTCCAGGGCCAGCAGCTGCTCCACGAGCGCGTCCTCCTCCAGACCGGGCTGGGCGAGCCACACCGCGGAACGGGGCTCGAACAGGTAGCTGACGCAGCCGCTCTCCCCCAGGTTGCCGCCGTGCTTGCTGAAGGCCAGGCGCAGATCGGCGGCGGTGCGGTTGCGGTTGTCGGTGAGCGCCTCCACCAGCACGGCCACACCGCCGGGCCCGTAGCCCTCGTAGCGCACCGCCTCGAACGCGTCGGCGCCGCCGCCCCCCTGGCCGGATCCCTTGGCGATCGCCCGCTCGATGTTGGCGTTCGGAACCCCCGCCGCCTTGGCCTTCTCAATCGCCGTGCGCAGCTGGAAGTTGCCGGCGGGATCGCCCCCGGCCCGAGCGGCCACCATGATCTCCCGGGCCATGCGGGTGAAGACGACGCCGCGCTTGGCATCCACCACCGCCTTGGTGCGCTTGATCTGGGCCCACTTGCTGTGGCCGGCCATCGTCGTTGGAGCGGAGAAGGAGCGGGGAGGGGGATGGATCCCGAGGGAGCCGCAGGGGAGGGGATCAGCCGGCGGCGTCGAAGACGAGCCGCGGCCGCAGCCAGCCGGAGCCGTCGGTCCGGGCGATGCCCGCCAGCTGGCCATCCGGCCCCAGCACCACCAGCGGCTGCTCGGCCGGGTGGGGGCATGGGGCCACCAGGGCACGACCGCAGCGCCACAGGGGCAGCTGCTCGGGCTCCAGGCGATGCTGGGGCAGGTGGTGCAGGGCCCGCAGGGGATCGAGCAGGGGCGGCGGCTCCGGCCCGTCGAGCCGCTCCAGGGGCACCGCGGCGCCCGAGTCGAAGCCAAGGGCCGCCGTGCGCCGCAGGCTGGCGAGGGCCGCTCCGCAGCCCAGGGTTTCCCCCAGATCGCGGGCCAGGGCGCGGATGTAGGTGCCGGCGGAGCAGCGCACCGCCAGCTCCAGGCGCCCGTCGGCGGGATCCCAGCCCAACAGGTCGAGGGCTTCGATCGTCACCGTTCGCGGCGCCAGCGGGCTGGATTCGCCGCGTCGGGCGCGGGCGTAGGCCCGCTCCCCCTGCACATGCACCGCCGAAACCTGGGGCGGCACCTGCTGGATCCGGCCACGGAACGGCGCCAGGGCCGCCTCCAGGGCCGGGAGGTCCAGGGCGGGGATGGGGGTGCGCGACAACACCTCCCCCTCCAGGTCGTCGCTGCTGGTGCGCAGACCGAGCTGGATCTGGCCCCGGTAGACCTTCGCCCCGCTGAGGTAAGGCAGCAGGCGGGTGGCGGGCCCCAGGGCGATGGGCAGCACCCCGGTCACCGCCGGATCGAGGGTGCCGCCGTGACCCACCCTGCGCAGGCCATAGGCGCGCCGCACCCGGGCGACGCAGCTGTGGGAGGTGAGTCCGGCCGGTTTGTCGATCACCAGGAACCCACAGGGCCCGGCAGCCGCTGCGCCCGGACCGGCGGAGGGGGAGGACACGCCGCGGGGGAGAGGGTCAGCTGGCGGTGACGTGGACGCGCTTGCGGTTGCGCAGGTTGCGCTTGATCGACTCGAAGGTCACCACCCCGTCCACCAGGGCGAAGAGGGTGTCGTCGGAGCCGCGGCCGACGCCGCTGCCCGCCAGCACGGAGGAGCCCCGCTGGCGGATGAGGATCGAACCGGCGCGGACGGCCTCGCCGCCGTAGGCCTTCACCCCGAGGCGCTTGGCGTTGGAGTCACGGCCGTTGCGGGTCGAGCCGGTGCCTTTCTTGTGGGCCATGGGGAAGGAGGGAGGGGGGAGGGATGGGGAAAAAGCTGGCGGCCGGCCGGAGGGAGAGCCGATCAGGCGACGGGCTGGCCGTTGACCGTGATCGCCTGGACGAGCACGCGGGTGAGCTCCTGGCGATGGCCGTTTTTGCGGCGGGTTTTTTTCTTGGGCCGCATCTTGTACACCAGCACCTTCGGTCCGCGGCGATGGGCGAGCACCTTGAGCTCCACGCTGGCGCCTGGGACATAGGGCTGGCCGAGGGTGGTGCCGCTGCTGTCCTTGACCAGCAGCACGCTGTCCAAGGTGACGGTGCTGTCCACCTCGGCGGCGAGGCGATCGACGTCGAGGTAGCGGTTGGGCTGCAGCCAAAACTGCTGCCCGGAGGCTTCGACGATCGCGTAGGCGCCACTTCCCGGAGCGGCCTCAGGGGAGGCGGCGGGTGCGGCGGTGGCTGTGGAGCTGGGATCCGAGCTGGGCGTTGCGCTCATGGGCGGAGGGGCACGGCCAGGCTGGCGGAAGGGTTTCCGCCATTGAGCCTGGGCTCATGGCAATCGAAAGACAAACAAAGATCCTCCCTTCCGCGCCTTCCTTTCGTCAACATGCAAGCAGCCCCACCCCGGGGAGAACGCCGCCGCGCCCGATGCCCGAACCGGCCCTGACGATCGCTTCCTTGATTCGCGACGGTCGCCTCGCGGCGGTGTGCGGCCAGTGGCTGCGCGGGGGGCGCTACCGGCTCGATCCCCTCGACCCGGACCAGGAGCCCCTCGCCAGCCTCGATCGGCGCCGGGAGGATTTCGACGCCGTGCTGCTGGAGCAGGGGGCGGTGCCGCGCGAGGCTTTCCGAGCCCTCACCGACGCGGGGCTGCTGCTGCCGGCGGTGGTGATCGGGGAGGTGACGGGCCGGATCGAATACCACGAGTGCGAGGTGCATCTGCCGCCGGACCAGCTCGAGCAGCTCACCTACAGCCTGGATGCGGCCGTTTCCCGTTTTCTTCGCCGCGGGCTCTCCAGTACCGGTAGCCTCACTCCGAGCTCCGCCGCCGAAACGGCTGATCGCTGGAAGCTGGCGAACCGCCTCAAGGGACGCCTCGGCTATCTCGGCGTGTACTACAAGCGCGATCCCTCACGCTTCCTGCGCAACCTCTCCGAATCCGACCGGGAAGATCTGTTGCGCTCGCTCACCCGCACCTATCGCGATTTGCTGATCAGCTACTTCCGGGATCCAGCGGCAGCAAATCAGGCGCTGGAGAGTTTCGTCAACACGGCTTTTTTTGCCGATCTGCCGATCACCAACACTGTTGAGATTCACATGAACCTGATCGACGGCTTCTGGAAACAGCTCAAGCTGGAGGGGCATAAGAATGATTTTCTTCAGGATTATCGGCTCGCCCTGCTCGATGTAATGGCCCACCTCTGCGAGATGTACCGCCGCTCCATTCCACCCGATCTGCCGATCCTGGCCACCGAGATGGCGCCATCCCGGAGCGGCTCCGGCCTTCTCGCCCAGGAGTGCAGCTGAGATGCCCCTTCGCAAGACCTACATCCTCAAGCTCTACGTAGCCGGCAACACGCCCAACTCGATGCGGGCGTTGAAGACGCTGCGCAACATCCTCGAAACCGAATTCCGGGGGGTCTATGCCCTGAAGGTGATCGACGTGCTCAAAAACCCCCAGCTGGCGGAGGAGGACAAGATTCTCGCCACCCCCACCCTCGCCAAGATCCTGCCGCCGCCGGTGCGCCGCATCATCGGCGATCTCTCCGATCGGGAGAGGGTGCTAATCGGTCTCGATCTGCTCTACGAGGAGTTGACAGAGGAGGGCTTCGGCCTGGGGGAGGAGCGGGATGCGGCCCAGCAAACCCTGAGCGGGGAATCCCCGCCTCTCCCCGAGGAGGGCTGACGGCGCAAGCCCTCCCTCCCCCGCCTCCCTCCCCGTACCCCGTCCCGTTCCCGCTCCCTTCGTTCGATGCAGGATCCCAGCCTTGCCACCCATGCCTCCGGCAGCACGTTGATGCAGGTGCAGAAACTGCCCACCGGCATCGAGGGTTTCGACGACATCTGTCACGGCGGCCTCCCGGTAGCGCGGGCGACCTTGATCTCCGGCACCTCCGGCACCGGCAAAACGGTGTTCTCGCTGAACTTCCTGTACAACGGCATCCGCCACTTCAATGAGCCCGGTATTTTTGTCACCTTTGAGGAGTCACCG